>JAWOCO010000160.1:0-3551 GCA_046483765.1 Alkalispirochaeta sp.
CCGCAAGTCCTGGAGATCGGATATTTTCTGCGCAATCCCGAGGATTCCTGGCAAGTGATCCGGGAGATCTTCTATGAGAACTTTGGGCGTGCGGTACCCAACATCGCGCACAAGGTGCTGGCGTACTGGGAGGAGGTGGGCCTCCTGGAAGCACTCATCACTCAGAACATCGACAATCTGCACACCGAGGCCGGCACGCGAGACCCGATTGAATACCATGGAAATAGCCGCATGCTAGTGTGCACCGAGACAGGCACCCGCGTCCCGGCAACGGAGGATCGCCTCGCCTCGCTGCCTCCCATGTCAGACCAGGGAGGACTTCTCAAACCGGATTTTGTCTTCTTTGGAGAGGGCATTCCCGGAGAGGCCGCCCGCCGGGCGGAGCATGCCGCGCGTACCGCGGATGTGTTTCTGATCGTGGGCACCACCGGGGAAGTTCATCCGGCAGCCCGCCTGCCGCACATGGCGCACCAGAATCGCGCCACCATAATCGAGATTAACACCGTGCGCACCACCTACACCGAGTCCATTACCGATGTGTTCCTGCAGGGCCGCGCCACGGAGATGCTTTCTCAATTGAATCAGTACATCTGAGACCAGACGGATCTCCTGTGCTTTCCAGTTGCGCCGGCACCCCGAGAGGCCTACACTTGCTGCATGAAGAAAAACGTGGGCTTTGTGTCATTCCGTATCGCCGGAACTGACGGGGTTTCGCTGGAAACTAAGAAATGGGCTGAGATTCTTACTCGAAATAACTGCAACTGCTATTACCTCGGGGGGGAGGTTGACACCCCCGACGAGGTAAGCATGGTGGCGCCCTTCTTCCATTTTCAAGAGCCGGAGGTTCGCGAGACCTACCAGGCGTGCTTTTCCTACAAGAACCGTCCTGAGACGCTGACGGATACGATCCATGACCATCGGGAGCATATCAAAGGGTCGCTCTACGAGTTCGTGGATCGCTTCAAGATCGACATCCTTATTCCGGAGAACGCGCTCACGATTCCGCTGAATATTCCGCTGGGCATGGCGCTGACGGAGTCCATCGCGGAGACGGGAATCAATACGATTGCGCACCACCACGACTTCTTCTGGGAACGGAAACGATTTCTGGTGAACTGCGTATGGGACTATCTCAACGCCTGTTATCCTCCCCACCTGCCCAGTATCCACCACGTCGTGATCAACTCCTCCGGGGGAAACCAGTTAGCCCTGCGCACCGGCATTAGCTCGACGCTAATCCCCAATGTGATGGACTTTGAAACCCCCGCGCCGGGAATCGATGAGTATAACGCCGATGTGCGCCAGGTGCTGGGAGTTGCGGACGATGAGCTGTTTATCCTGCAACCCACGCGGGTAGTACAGCGAAAGGGAATCGAACATGCCATAGAGCTGGTTGCCCGGCTGGGCCGCAAGGCGGCCCTCGTGATTTCTCACGCCTCCGGTGACGAAGGCTACGAGTACCAGCAACGGATCAAGGAATACTCCGAGATGCTTGGGATTCGCGCGATCTTTGTGGACGACATCATCGCCGACACACGCACGCAGACCGCCGACGGCCGCAAGGTATACAGCCTGGACGACGTCTACCCCCACGCCGATCTGGTGACGTATCCGTCGGTATTTGAGGGATTCGGCAACGCGTTTCTGGAAGCGGTATATTTCCGCAAACCGATCGTGGTCAACAACTACTCGATCTATTCACACGACATTAAACCGCTGGGATTTCGGGTCGTTGAAATGGATGACTTCGTATCGGAGGATACCGTTAGCCAGACACAGGCCCTGTTGGACGATCCCGCCGAAGTGGACGCGATGGTGCAGACGAACTATGAGCTCGGTCTCAAGTACTTCTCGTACCGGAATCTGGAGGACAAGTTGTGGCACATCGTGCGCAGCTTCTACGGTATGGAGTAGCTACGACATGAAGTAACTACTCCAACACGTAGGGAATGTCGGGTACGGGGCGCTGGTTACGGTAGGTGAACAAGAGACGCAGACTGAGCAGACGGCCGCCGTATTCGATATAGGTAGTATCCCAGCGCAGCGGTTCTCCGTTGAGCAGCAGGTCCCACCGCCGCTGATGGTGCGGGGGATAGTCTTCGATTGGCTCCGCAGGTACCGCCTCAATCGAGTCCACTACGACGATTTCGCGCCCGTCTCCGGTACGTTCAATCAGGAGTCCTTCCCGGCGAATTATCGCCATCGCCTGGAGCGCATCGTACCCGTTTAAACTAAACGGGTCCGGTGCGGGGTAGATCTCGCCGGACCGGGGCCAGGCGGGAGGATCGATCGCATCCGGAGGCAGTGGTGTCTGTCCGGGAGGCGCCGTCTGCCCGGGTAGCGGTGTCTGTCCGGGAAGTAGCCCCACGAGCAGCAGCAACACGACAACCGTAGACACTCCGAGACGGCGACGTCGGCCGGTAATATCACGGGTGGTCAGAATTGCAGCCACAACACCTCGTACGGTTCGAGTTCCAGCGAGAACAGCGCCCCCTCCGCCGTGGGAACCACCAGATCATCGGTCACGAGATCCCGCATCACCCCGGTATCCGACCACGGGTACTTGTCACGACGGTCGCGGAACTCCACCACATCGGCGGAGAGATTATGAATCGCGAGAATTGACTCCGCAGAATCGTCCTGCTCTTCGCGGTACGGACCACGCAGGAGCACGAAGAGCCGATCATCGCTGTCCACCACGTGCTGGGGACTGCGCGGATGAAACGCCGCGTGTCCCGCCCGCGCGCGCAGGAGCTGTTTGTAGCCGGAGAAGACCATCGCCCTCAGTGTCGAATGATCGCCCAACTCCTCCTCCACCGCGGCAAACGCCATTTTCTCGCGATTAATGGACCGGTTGGACCCCGTCTGCTCGATCCCCGCCTCCCAGTTTTCCGAGCCCAGCAAGCTGTGAACGTAAATCCCGGGCACTCCGGCGAGACTGAGCATGATCGCCTGAGTGCTGAGAAACTGCTCCGCCCGTTGCGCGTTGGGCAACGCCGGGTCGGTAGCGGCGGAGAGGTAGTTAATATTCATTTCATACGGAATATCACCGCTGGCGGTGGCCTTGTAGGAGACACGCCCCCCCCGCTGCAACACCGCCTGCACCAGAGCCTCCCGCTGTTCATCGCTCAGGATGCCGTGCGTAGGGGTTAGTCCGACGCCGTCGTGGCTGGCGCAGAAGTTGAAGAAGGACGCGCCCGGCCCCGGATCTTCAAGATTCGCCGCCCACGTTTGCAAGTGCTCGGCACTGCCCCGGATCACCGCATCCAGCAGGAGCGGTGGCAGGGAGAAGTTGTACACCATGTGCGCCTCATCACCGGTACCAAAATAGGACACGTTTTCCCGATGAGGCACGTTCGTCTCGGTAATCAGGATCCCCGCAGGGTCGACCAGCTCCAAGACGCGGCGAAAGAGTTTCACAATTCGGTGCGTATGCGGATGGTGCAGGCTGCTGTGTCCGATTTCCTTCCAGAGGTACGCGATCGCATCGAGGCGGACGATCTGCGCGCCCCGGGCGAGATATCCCAGAAAGACATCCAGCATCTCCAGCA
>JAWOCO010000174.1:0-2646 GCA_046483765.1 Alkalispirochaeta sp.
TGGCGCTGAGGGTGCGCCCCGCCGGCGGGGCGCACCCTCAGCGCCAAAGAAAAGTACCTCCCCTCGATCATCAGCGTCTCCAGCGTGCTGGTGGTGGTGCTGGTAGTACGTCAGGCGGTAGTCTCCGCGGAACAGTGGCCACGCATTAAGGCGCAGTTCTTCAGTCTGGATGCGATGATCGAGGTGTTCCCCAAGGTATTGCAAGGGTTCGGCATCAATATGACCGTCTGGGCGATCGCCCTGGTGGTGATCGGTGTGTGGGCGCTGGTTCTGGCGATTTTCCGTTCGCTCACCGGGCCGTGGTTTGCACCGCTTCGGGTCTTTACGGTGGTATACATCGATCTACTCCGGGGCTTGCCGTCGCTGCTGATGGTGTTGCTCTTCGGCTTTGGTATTCCAGCGCTGCAGATTCCCGGTCTTCCCCGGAGCAGCCTCTTCTGGGGAGCCACGGCGATGGTGCTCAGTTATTCCGCGTACGCCGCGGAGGTGTACCGCTCCGGTATGGAGGCGGTCCACGATGGGCAGCGGGCCGCCGCCAAGGCGCTGGGGCTCTCACAGTGGCAGACGTTGCGTTACTCGATTGTACCCCAGGCGGTGCGCAACGTGATTCCGTCACTCCTGAACCTGGCGGTGGCGCTGCAGAAGGATGTGGCACTACTGAGTGTGATCGGGGTGCGTGATGCCGTGCGGGAGGCGCAGATCTATACCGCCCGTACCTTCAACTACTCCTCACTGATTGCGGCGGCGGTACTCTTTCTCGCGGCCACCATTCCCATGGCGCGACTTACCGACTACGTTGCTCGCAAAGACCGTGAGCGACGACTGCAAAGGACGGCTTAGCATGGAACGAGTTACCGTGGACCGGGTAACCAAATACTACGGAGATAAACTCGTCCTGGACGATGTGAGTCTGGCGGTCCAGGAGCACGAGGTGGTGTGTCTCATCGGAGCGTCGGGCTCCGGAAAGTCCACGCTCCTGCGCTGCGTCACCGATCTGGTAGATTTTGATGCCGGTGAGATCAGCCTCGATGGCGTTTCGATCTTCGATGAGTCTTTTGGTCGCAACGGGCTGCACAAACGGATCGGTATCGTCTTTCAAGCCTACAACCTCTTTCCGCACATGAAGGTTCTCGACAACATCACCCTTGCTCCCCGCAAGGTTCACGGGGTTTCCAAGGCTGACAGTGAGGCAAAGGCGCGTGAGCTCTTACAGCTGTTCGGTCTAGAGGGGTATGCCGAGTCCTACCCGGAGCAGCTTTCCGGTGGACAACAGCAACGAGTCGCCGTGGTGCGGGCGTTGGCTACCAATCCGGAGGTGCTGCTGCTGGATGAAGTTACCGCCGCCCTGGACCCGGAGCTCATCGGTGAGGTGCTCAAGATCATTAAGGACCTCAAAGACCAGGGCATGACGATGCTCATCGTCACCCATGAAATGGGATTTGCCCGGGATGTGGCCGATCGAGTGTGTTTTCTTGAAGGGGGACGCATCCTGGAAGAAGCGCCGCCGAACCAGCTCTTTTCCGCGCCGGAGCATCCGCGGACGCGGCAGTTTCTCCAACGCATTATAGAGGCCGGCCGGCTGTAGCGGCCTCTTTCTCAGGTGGTGCCCAGGACCCCGGCGGCCCCCTCCCGGGCCTGCTCTTCGGGAAGAATCACCGTGTTGTAGTAGAACTCGATCGCATCGATCAGCGCCTCCCAGGAGGCCTCTACGATGTTTTCGTTGACGCCCACCGTGTCCCAGTTGCGCTCATGATCGGAGTAGGTCACAAAGACGCGGACCTTTGCAGCGGCGCCACTTTCGGGATTCAGCACGCGTACCCGAAAGTCGGTCAAGGTGAGGCGATCCAGCCAGGGAAACACCGGAACCAGTGCATCCCGGAGGGCGTGATCCAGCGTATCCACCGGACCCACGCACACCGCTGCCCCCATGAGCTCCCGCTGCCCCATATTGAGAAAGATCCGTCCCACCGTCTTGGAGGGTGCGTCGGCGGTCTTGTAGCTCTCCAGGTGGTAGTTGCGCAGGCTTACCAGCGGCTGGTAGCTACCCAGGGCTCGGCGCACGAGGAGATCGAAACTGGCCTCGGCGGCTTCGTATTCGTACCCTTCGGTCTCTTTCTGTTTCAACAGCTTGGTGAGCTCCTCCACCACCGGAGAGGACTTCGTATAGTCCCCGTACTCCCGGAGCTTCTCCACGACCGTTGACTTGCCGGCGAGTTCCGACAAGACGATGTGTCGTTCGTTGCCTACCAGCCGGCTGTCGATGTGCTCCATAAGGTGCGCCGCCTTGCCGATGACGTCGGCGTGCTGTCCGGCCTTATGGCTGAACGAGGCATCCCCCACGTAGGGCTGGCGCCGGTCCGGAATGATGTTGGCCTTTTCCGCCACAAAGCGAGACAAGTGGGTGAGATGGGTCAGGTTATTTGAACTTACCGATGATGCCCAGGCCGACATCCGGCGCATGAAAGACTTTTACCGCGAAAAGGGTATTCAGGCTAAATTTCCGGAAAACTTCACTACGGAATATTAAATTTTTTGAACGTTCAGCAATATTTTGGTATTATTTTTAATTCTGCCTGCTGTTTAATTCGCAGCTTTTTTTAATTCATTTCTTTTTTTCAGGTAAGCGTTTTCCATCTCTTCTACTTT
>JAWOCO010000272.1:0-15750 GCA_046483765.1 Alkalispirochaeta sp.
GGCACCGAGGGCCCCGGCGAGCGGAATACCGGCGAGCAGGTGCTCGGTGAGCCGCCTGTGGTATACGGTAGCGATGCGGTACGAAGCTCGACCGACACCGGTGAGGCAATTCGGCGTATGGTCCTGTTTGACGAGAACCTGCCGCGGCCCTTTTCGATAGGCGATCTGCGGGAGATGTTCCCCGAAGTTTCCACCGCCCGGATTCGCTCAACGCTTCAGACGCTCAAGCGCGAGGGGCGGGTCGAGTCGGTCGGTGCGGGGCGAGCGGCGCGATGGCGAGCGCTCTAAACCGAAACCGGCAAAACCGGCACTGGGGACGGAGGTGGCGGCACTAAACCGGCATCGGGGACGGAGGCGGTGATATGCTGACTGAGCTTTTGGCACCGGCGGCGGTTAACCATGACCATCGCGTGTTTACAGCTTGGAAGTAAGGAGAGTGTTTGATGGAACTTGTTGGTGAGTTCTTCGTGTTCTTTGTGGTGTATGGAACCTTACAGTACCTATTCACCGAACGCAAACGTAAAGCTAAAGACGGTCAAATTCAGTCGTATAAGGCGGCCTTGCTGAGAACTGCCGGGATTGCGGCCCTCGGCGGCTTCTTGTTTGTTCTGTTCATGGAAGTCATCGAGATCTTCTAGATCTCATGCTTGCGCGGTAGCGGCCGTCTCTGGGCTTCGGCCACGCGGAGCAGCATGCAGCGGCGTTGGGCAAGTGGGGGAATTCCCAGTTGTACAAAACACCTATCAGACGATGCACCACATGCCGGTCTCCGGCTCGGCAAGATCAGGCTTTTCATAAGCCGCCAGCGTTGGAACAGTGGCAAGGGCCCCTGGCTCGTTCCCTTCGTGATTGACGAGTACCGCAGAAAAGTGCGGAAAACGGCGTTCCCAAACCGCAAGTATCACAAGGAATACGGAAATGACTCACGAACAAATCTGACCTCACTCCCGAAGAACAAGAAATTGAAGGGTACGCAGACGAGTTCGTTTCGGTCAGCGGCGACGAGCGCGCTGAAATCGAGTCGGTCATAGAGCAGGATCGAAAGAGCCGCCCGGTAAACCTGCGAATGTTGGAGTTTGACCTCGAATTGATCAAGAAGCGGGCACAGACAGATGAGGATGCCCTCGTCATTCAAGATGAACTCACAGGCGGTGAAGTACTTCCGCGCTTTCGAAAGTGCGGGTCGGCGATATAAGCGTCTACGCCGGTATCGAGGACGTCGGTTTCGCCGGTCTCACTACCGAAGTCGCTGTCGACGGTAAACACCACCGGCTGCATCATCGTCTGTTCGTGCGAATACTCACGAACCCCCGCCACCTTTCAACTCCCAGAGAAACTGATTATTGAGCCACGCCGGAAACGCCTCCAGAGGGAAGCCGGTGTCCAGGGCGGGGCGAATGAAGCCCCGATAGATCATCGAAGAGTCCGCTTCCAACTGCCTCGTCCGACACTCACGGTCCCGCTTCAATTGAGCGTGGTCCAGCGCCTGCGCCACCGTCTGGAATGGCCGGTCAGAACGACACAGGTGATGAGCGGCCGGCGGTGTTGGGCCTCCCGAATCAGCTCCGCTCCGTTGCGACTGGGCATGCGGAGAGAATCAAAGGTTCATCGTCCACCAGTAAGACGTATCGGAGAGCGCTTTCCGCGCACAGTATCTCCCTATCTTGCACAATGCTGCACTCGCGGCCGAATCCGCAAATCAGCGGGAAATCTTCTGGGTGGGATCTGTGATATGCTGGGTATACAAAACAAGAAAAATTGATCTCTCAGCTCGTCGACCAGGAAGAATAGCTCAAATTTCCGTCCTGTGATCACGATGGATCGATCGTAAGCGCGCAGTCGTCCATCGCCTGCAGAAGAGTTCCTATCGCCTCGGCCGCGAGGTCGCCGCCGAAGGCCTTTCTACCGAAGAGCGCTACTTCGTGGGTGGAATGGAATTCAGTCCTCACGGTGGCTGTTTTTCCGTGCGACTAAAGGGCAGTACCGGAGTGATCGGTCCCGTGACGGTGTCAGGATTGACGCAGGATGAGGATCACCAGCTGGTGGTTTCCGTACTGGAACAACTGCTCCTGCAGTGGCAGCTATCCAGGAAACGATTTGACAACGGCTGATCCAGATTCTATGATCGAGTGAGCGTTGGAATCGATTTCACAAACGATTGAGGAGACGAATTCATGATCACACAAAAACTCCGCGGTGCTATGGTCGGTGGAGGACTAGGTTCTCTGATCGGTTCCGTGCATCGGACCGCCTTGGCTATGGATGGCTCCACCGAGCTCGTGGCGGGCGTGTTTTCTCGTGATCCTCAGCGGAATCGGGACTCCGGCGCCGCCATGGGGGTACCCCCCGAGCGGTGCTATAGTTCCGTAGCAGAACTGATTGCCGGGGAACCCGATCTGGATTGGGTGTCAGTCATGACCCCGAACAACGTTCACTTCGAGCAGATCTCCTCATTGGTGCGTTCGGGGCTGCACGTCATCGCAGATAAGCCGCTTACCGCCACTTTATCCGAAGCGGAGGAACTTGCGCGGCTGGTGCGCGACTTCCGCCGGACGTTCGTCGTGACTCACGCCTATACCGGGTATCCCATGGTTCGGCAGGCTCGCGATCTGATCGCCGCGGGAGAGCTCGGACGCGTGTATAAGGTAGTGGTGGAGTATTTTCAGGGGTGGCTCAGTAGTTTTCATGGCGTCTCAGATCAGACTGAGATGCCGTGGCGCACGCAACGCGCAGTGAGTGGAATCGCCTGTACCACCGCCGATATAGGAACCCATGCGGAGAACCTTGCTCGGTTTATCACGGGTAAATCGATTCGTCGTCTTTCGGCGCGGACTCACACGTTTCTCCCGGCCAACCAGCTGGACGACGACATGACCGTTCTCGCCGAGTACGAGGACGAAATTCAGGGCGTCTTGCTTGCCTCTCAAGTTGCCACCGGTGAGCGGAACGCCCTGACGATCCGTGTGTACGGCGAGGAGGCCGGCCTCGAGTGGCGTCAGGAGCATCCCAACCAGCTGACGATCAAGAAGCGGGATATGTCCCATGTGGTGTATGACTCCGGCGTGGCGATCCGATCTGATGATGCCGGATACCATTTTCGTCTGCCCCCGGGCCATCCGGAGGGACTGATCGAAGCGTTTGCCAATCTGTACGCTGATGCCTTCGACCACATTCGTGGCGGTGAGAGTGGGCCCGACGTACCGGGAGTTCCGGGAATTGACGATGGATTGGCGGGAATGATCTTTACGGATCTGGTCGTCCGAAGTAGTGCCGATGGTGGCACATGGGTGGATTGGCCGCAAAATTACAGAGGAGAACGGTATGGCACTTAATTTTAAGCAGGACCTCACCGCGGTTTTCGGACATCCCGTGGCGGAGAATCCCACCCAGGTGATGGCGGAGGCCGCCTACGTCCATCATAACCTGAACTGGCGATATCTCACGGTGGAAGTGCTGCCCGAGGATCTTCCGGCGGCGGTAGCCGGGGCGCGGGCGATGGGGTTTGGAGGGTTCAACCTTACGATCCCTCACAAAGTGGCGGTTATCCCCCACCTGGACGGGCTGGGGGAGTCGGCGGAAGTAATTGGCGCGGTGAATTGCGTGGTGCGCCGCGGCGACAAACTGATCGGAGAGAACACTGATGGGCGCGGATTTCTCGAATCCCTGCGGGAGATCATCGACCCCACCGACGCGAAGGTTATCATGATCGGCGCTGGTGGGGCCGCCCGGGCGATCGCTGTGGAACTGGCGTTGGCTGGTGCCGCCTCCGTGACGATCATTAACCGCTCGGAACAGCGTGGTGCGGAACTTGTCGAATACCTGCAAGGGCGGCTGCAAACCGAAATTGTGAGAGATCCCTGGAGTGAGTCCATTACCGTGCCCGCCGGAACTGATGTGCTGATAAATGCCACTTCGATTGGGCTCTATCCCGATGTTTCCGGGTGTCCGCCGGTCGATTTTGACTCGCTTTCGTCATCGACGGTGGTGGCAGATGTGATCCCCAACCCGCCGCACACGCCTTTTCTCCGCAACGCGGAGGCACGCGGCTGCCGGACGATCGACGGACTCGGCATGCTCATCAACCAGGGACGCATAGGGATTCAATACTGGACCGGTGTTGAACCCGATGCTTCGGTGATGCGGGAGGCCCTGGAAGAAGTGTTTGCGGAATGACCCGGTTGTGCGTTGCGGAACGAACGGAATATGGTATGCTTCCGATATGAAAACGTTGTCAAGTTCGTTCTCAGGAGTGTTTCATGCCTTCGATTCGTGATGTAGCGAGGCTGGCGGGGGTTTCCATTTCCACCGTTTCCCGGGTGGTGAGCGGCAGCGCCAACGTTGAGAGGAGTACGCGGGACCGTGTGTTGAAAGTGATCGAAGAGACCGGGTATAGACCAAACCTCAACGCCCGGAGCCTGCGGTCGCGGAGCGGGCAGCTCGTGGGACTGGCGTTGCCGAAGATCGTACATGATACCTTCTCCACGATCATTCACCACGCGGAGAAAGAGGCCAACCGCATGGGATACGGCCTGATCATCGGAAACACCAACGACGATCCGGAACGGGAACGTGCCTTTATCCAGGATCTGCTGGCGCGTCACGTAGACGCGATCATCTTCTCCCGCGTATCGGATGCCAGCCATCTGCCGGATCGTGTCCACGAACGAGGACTGCCGATCGTGGTCATCGACCGCGGGATCGAGCATGACACGATTCCTTCCATCGAGACTGACAACTACGGGGCGGGCAAGATGGTGGCGAACATGTTTCTGGAGGGAGGCCATCGGCAAATCGCAACGGTCACGGGCCCGCAGAACGTGAAGCTGGTTCGTGATCGGGATCGCGGCTTTCTCGAGACGCTACAGAAGGCTGGGGTGGAAGTAGCCCCCGAATATCACATGGAGAGTAACTTCGAATATGAAGGCGGTGTCCTGGCGGGGAAACAGCTTCTGGAGCTGGAATCGCTTCCCACCGCCATCTGGGCGCAATCGGACATGATCGCCGTGGGACTGCTGAAGGTGTTCGAAGCGTCTGGGGTCCGTGTCCCGGACGATGTTTCACTGGTGGGAATGGACAACGTTCCCGTGTCGAAAATGGTGACGCCGGCACTGACTTCGGTGGATCAATCCTTCGAGGAGTTTTGTCGCCGGGCGTTCCATATCATTCATGAACAACTGGAAGACCCGACGTATCAGCCACCGGAAACGCTGGTGCACATACCGTCGAGCATTGTTATTCGTGAGAGTTTCCGCAACCTCACGTAAGAACCCCGATTACGGCTCACAAGGAGGCCCCGGATATGAATCCGAAAATTGACCAGATTCTGAATAACGGTGCCGGCGTACTGCGCATGGTGCCCACCTTTGTCCCTCGCCGGAATGGATCCGCCGGAAGACGGCTGAGATTGCATCCCGATGACTACTTCGCCCTGGGAATGCAGCGCGGGGCGATGAAGGAACGCTGGTTCACCGCCACGATTCCCGCAAACAATGGTCCCCTGGCTCCGGCGGACGAAGGACTCAGTCACGTTGCGCTGGACGATACGGCGCAGGATCGGGTGCTGTTTCGTGATGTCGTTGAGGAAGGCAAAGCAGACGTTGTAGGAGAGCCGCTGATGAAGGCCCACGGTGGTTGGCCGATGTACTCCAAGTTCTTCGACTACAACGACGCTCTGTTCCACCACCTGCATCTCTCTTTTGCCGACGCGGAGACGATCGGGCTCCTGGGAAAACCGGAGGCATATTTCTTTCCGCCGCAGCTCAACAACCATCCCGGCACGTTTCCCCACACGTACTTCGGCTACGATATGAGCGTCACCAAGGACGAAGTTCGCCGGCGGCTGGAGATGTTCGAGAAGGGAGACAACCGGATCACCGAGCTTTCCCGGGCGTACCGACTTCAGCTGGGAACCGGGTGGCACACTCCTCCCGGTGTAGTCCACGCTCCCGGAAGCTACCTGACCTACGAACCGCAGTGGAACGCCGATGTGAACTCCGTCCATGAGAATATCGTCGCCGGCGAGATCTACCCCTGGGAGTTCCTGGTGGAGAGCTGCCCGGACGACAAGAAGCGGGACATGGACTACATCATGAGTCTCCTGGATTGGGAGAAGAACATCGATCCCGACTATCGTCGTCACTACTTCCGGCCGCCCATCGTGGATAAAGAGAAGGGCCCCAACTTCACCGAACGCTGGATCGTCTACGGCAACGAGTACTTCTCCGCCACGGAGCTCACCGTGCCGCCGCAGACTACCGTGACCGTCAAGGACGCCGGTGCCTACGGTGCGATCGTCGTTCAGGGTCACGGCGCGCTTAACGGCGTTGCCGCGGAGTCGGCCACGATGCTCCGGTTCGGCCAGATGAGCTCCGATGAGTTCTTCATTACCTATCCCGCGGCTACCGCCGGAGTGAAGGTGGAAAATCACAGCCTCAATGAGCCCTTGGTGATGCTGAAGCACTTTGGTCCGGACAACGCCAAACCGGACATGAGTAACGGGCTGTAAGGATCGATACGACGATGAGATCCTGGCTCGTGCGGCGGGGTATGATGTGTATTACGATGAGGAAAGTACGCCTGAAACGCGGGAGCGCTTTGTTGAAAACCTGAGGCGTTCAGTGGAGTACGCCGGGGCCCGGGGTGTGACGTTGTCGGTGGAAGCCATGGATACCCGTTTCATGAGCTCGATTCTCGCGTCTAATATCTCACGCGGCGGATACGCTCTCTCTGGCTCACGGTCTACCCCGATCTGGGAAACCTCTCCGCCTGGAATGATAACGCCGCGGAAGAACTGGTACTGGGTCTGCGAGAGGGAATCGTCTGGGCGGTTCATCTGAAAGATACCTATCCGGTAACCGCTACCTCCTCGGGAAAGTTTCGGGACGTGCCCTTCGGAGGCGGTGTGTTGATTTCCGCGATTGCTCGGTGTCCTCAAACGTAGAGGCTACGCGGGACAGTCTTTGCTGGAGATGTGGAACCGAAACGGTGGGGATGACATCGTTCGCATCAAATCCTCGGCAGAGTGGATTCGTGGTACAATGGAAAAAGTGGACAATGAACTGTCGCCTTTTTAGGGAGACTATCGCCGGAAGAGGGCTGCGAAAACAAAAAAAATTGACAGCGTCATGACCCAATGGTATCGTTTTCACAAACAGTTTCGGAGAGTTGTTACCGAAGGGAGTAGGATGATGGCAGGAAAAGCTAAACAGGTTCGAGAAGCTCTTAAACGCGGCGAAGGGGTCTTGCGACTTGCCCCGACTTGGGTTCCGCGCTCGTTTTGCATTCCCGGGAAGCGGCTGAAGCTTCATCCCGATGATTACTACGCCTTCGGGGCTCATCGCGGTGGAATCGATGAGCGATGGTTCGCCTCCACCACCAAGGCGGATAACGGTCCGGAGACCCTTGATGACGAGGGGCTCAGTTACATTGTTACCGGTCCGGAAGAGAATCAGAAGGTCCTGCTCAAGGATGCAATTGAAGAGATCGGAGATGAGATTCTGGGCTCTGATGTGATGCGCGTCCACGGTGGATGGACGATGTACAGCAAGTTCTTTGACAACTTGGAGCCGCTGCCGCACCACCTGCACCACTCCGACGAGAAGGCCTCCCTAGTGGGGATGCGCGGCAAGCCGGAGGGGTACTACTTCCCGAAGCAGCTCAACAACAAGCGCGGGTACTTCCCGTACACCTTTTTCGGTTTGAACCCGGGGGTTACCCCGGCGCAGGTGCGGAAAACGCTGGAAGATTGGCACAAAGGCGACAATGGGATTCTGGAGCTGTCCCGGGCGTACAAGTTGCAGCCGGGGACCGGCTGGGATGTACCTCCGGGGCTGTTGCACGCGCCGGGATCGTTTCTCACCTACGAGCCACAGCGGGCGTCGGACGTGTTTGCGATGTTCCAGTCGATCGTGTGGGACGCCTACACCCCGTGGGAACTCCTCGTGAAGAACGTACCGGAAGACAAGCAGCAGGATCTGGATTTCATCATGAGCCTTATCGACTGGGACCTCAACGTTGATCCTGACCTCTATCAGAACCGCTTTTCACCGCCGAAGCCGGTGAGAGATATCAACGAAATGCGCGAGCACGGCTACGAAGAGATGTGGGTTACCTATAAGGGTGAATACTTCAGTGCCAAGGAACTCACCGTCCTCCCCGGCCGCACGGTGGAAATCACCGACAACGGCGCCTACGGGGCGATCGTCGTTCAGGGGCGCGGAACGATGGGATCACTTTCGGTGTCATCACCGGCAATGATCCGCTTCGGAGAAATGACCGAAGACGAGGTCTTTGTCGCCGCCGATGCCGCCCGTGGTGGGATCCGGATTACCAACGCCAGTGAGTACGAGAACCTGGTCATGTTGAAACATTTCGGTCCCGCAGCGTAAGACTCGGGACTCAGTATACGCAGCAAGGAGGTGATGTCGGCGGGGGAGATCGGCAAGAAGAAACCGTAACGGTACACACCGTTGTATCGCGGTAGAAGGCAGGTGGAACGAGATGTTTCACATCACACACGGTAAAAGGAGATGGCTATGAAGAAAATTCTTCTGCTCACAATTGTAGTGTTATTATTGGTTCCGCTCGGTGCATTTGCTGCTGGACGCGGAGAGACCGCCGAAGACGGCGAGATCGTCGTCGGTATGTCGGTTCCAGGGTTGCAGTTTCCGTTTTTTGTAACGATGCGCGACGAAGCTGAAGAGGCCGCCGAGGAGTTGGGGGCCCGAATCGTGTTCGCCGATGGCCAGAACGATTCGGCGAAGCAGACCTCAGATATTGAGGGATTTATCTCTCGGGGTGTGGACGCGATCCTGATCTCTCCCATCACCGTGGACTCCCAGGTTCCGGTCATGGAGCGCGCCGTGGAAGCGGGTATTCCCGTGGCATCGGTAGACCGCAAAGCCGACACCGACGATATCCTCGTTCATGTAGGTGCGGATAACGTTGAAGGTGGCCGAGCAGCGGCTCGCTATATCATAGAACAGCTCGGTGGTTCCGGCCGTGTGATCGAACTCGAAGGAACTCCAGGCGCCTCCGCGGCGATCGACCGTTCCACGGGTTTTAACGAAGTGATGGATGATGAGTCGGACGTCGAAATCGTTGCCAGCCAGCCGGCGGATTTTAGCCGTGCCGAAGCACAGACGGTCATGGAGAACCTGATCGAGTCCGAACCTGAATTTGACGCAGTCTTCGGAGCAAACGACGAAATGATCATCGGTGCTATCGAGGCGATGCGCGGAAGCGGTATCGAGGTTGAAGACATCGTGACGGTTGGTTTTGATGCCACGCCGGATGCGTTCTCCTACATCGAAGATGGCCTCCTGGACGCCACGGTGGACCAGTTCCCCGGTGAACAGGCGGGGCAGGCGCTGGAACACCTGGTGGAGTACATCAGAAACGGAACGGAGCCGGAAGAGGATGTGGTATACATCAATCCTGAGCCCGTAACCGGTCAATGATCCGCTTTACGATATTTGGGTAGTAATGCAGGAGGGCCGATTGTGTATAACGATCGGCCCTCTGTTTGCAAACGCACAAGGAGGGATGGACGTGCCGCTATTAAGCATGGAAGGGATCAGCAAAACCTTTCCGGGAGTTCGAGCGCTGGACGCGGTTGATTTTGACCTGCAACATGGTGACGTCCATGCACTGGTCGGAGAGAACGGCGCCGGCAAGTCAACGCTCATGAAGATCCTTGCCGGGGTCTATCGCGCCGACTCTGGTGTCCTGCGGCTGGATGAGAAAGTCGTGGAACCCACCGGGCCGCGGTCAATGATCGACGCCGGCGTGGGAGTTATCTATCAGGAGCTGAACCTTGTGCCGCATGTGAGCCTCGCGGAGAACGTGTTTCTCGGCCGCGAACCGCTATTGCGATCGGGCGCGATTGATTGGAAGAAGATGGGTGAGGACTTTCGCGCGTTGGTCGAGCCCTTTGACGTTCCTCTCAAACCGTTTACACAGGTCGCGGCGATCGGACCTGCCTATCGGCAAGTTGTGGAGATCGTCAAAGCGCTTTCCCTAAACGCCACCATCCTGGTGATGGATGAGCCGACGGCGGCGCTCACCGGTCACGAGGTGGATCGGCTCTTTGAGCTCATCAAGCGATTGCAGAGCGAAGGCGTGTCGGTGGTATACATCTCGCACCGTCTTGAGGAAATCTGGCGAGTTGCTAATCGGGTTACGGTACTCCGGGACGGTCAACGGATTTCATCGAAATCGCTCGACGAGGTAACGATCGACAGCCTCATCGAAGATATGGTGGGGCGGGAGCTTGAAGAGCAGTACCCCAAAGAAACTGTCGAGCTTGGTGAGGAAGCGCTGCGGGTAGAGCACCTTACGAAAGCGGGTATCTGCGAGGATGTTTCGTTCAGCGTGAGACGCGGTGAGATCGTGGGATTTTCGGGGCTTGTGGGAGCGGGCAGGACGGAAATCGCGCAGCTGATCTTCGGCTACTTGAAGAAAGACAGTGGTAAGATCTTCCTTGACGGTCAGGAAGTACCGATAGAGCACACCTGGGACGCGGTGACTCATGGAATCGCGCTGATTCCGGAAGAACGTAAGGAGCAGGGATTGGTTCTGGGGCAGTCTGTCTTTGACAATGTTGCGCTGCCGGTGCTGAACTCCTTCAGTTCCCTGGGACGTATCATGTTCTCGAAGCTCCGCACCGTCATAAAGGAGATCGTGCATCTTATCGGCGTGCGCACTCCTTCCTTGCGACAAACGGTGAAGAATCTCTCCGGTGGAAACCAGCAGAAGGTAGTACTCTCGAAGTGGTTTGTACGGCGGGCCAACATCTACATCTTTGATGAACCCACCCGTGGAATCGATGTGGGCGCAAAGGTTGAGATTTACAAGCTCATGCAGAAGCTCGCTAAAGACGGTGCAGCGATCATTATGGTCTCTTCGGAACTGCCGGAGATCATGAATATCCCGGACCGGATTATCACCGTCCGGAGAGGAAGAATTACCGGTGAGTTCAACCGGAACGAAGCAACTGAAGAGCAGGTGATGCGTGCCGCCTTCGGAATCGCGGAGGACGCTTCATGAGTGAAGGAGCAACGACGATGAAAGAGAATCTTACCCACATCCTAAAGAACTACGGCATGATCATCGCCTTTGTGTTGGTGTGCATGGTTATGTGGGCCCTGACCCCGCACTTCCTGACCCCCAACAACCTGCTAAATGTGGTGCGGCAGTCCTCCATTATCGGCGTGATGGCAGTGGGCGTGACGTTTGTGATTCTCAGCGGTGGGATCGACCTCTCCGTGGGATCGGTGATGGCGGTATCGGGCATGATCGCCGCCGGCACGATGCAGAATGGTGGCGGCATCTTCGTGGGCATTGCGGTGGCGCTGGGCGTTGGGATTGCCGCCGGTCTGGTGAATGGCCTGCTGGTGACCAAAGGCGGGATCACCCCCTTTGTGGTGACGCTCGGTATGATGAGCATCGCCCGGGGGGCCACGCTACTCTACAGTCAGGGCTATCCCATTAGCGGATTCTCGCCGACGTTCCGGTTTATCGGGGCCGGGGTGATCTTGGGAATTCCGGTTCCGGTCATCATCTTCTTTCTGGTTGTCCTGTTGGGCTGGTTGGTGCTCACGCAGACACGGTTGGGGCGGTACACCTACGCGATCGGCGGTAACGAGGAGACGGTCAAGCTCTCGGGAATTAACAGCGACTTTTACAAGACGGTGGTCTATGTCATCTCCGGGGCAACAGCCGCTATCAGTGCGCTGATCCTTACCTCCCGGCTGAACTCGGCGGGCCCCACGGCGGGACTCACCTATGAGCTCACTGTTATTGCGGCGGTGGTCATCGGAGGAACAAGTCTCAGCGGTGGTAGGGGAACCGTCTGGGGTTCTCTCATCGGTGCTCTGCTGATTGCGGTTATCAATAACGGTATGAACCTGCTGGGCATTTCCCCATACTTCCAGGAACTGGTGCGGGGTGTGATCATCATTCTGGCAGTGTACGTGGACCGGCTCCGCGAACAGTGAGTGAAGAGAGTGAGAGGCGAATATGAACGTGAAAAGTCTATGGTACGTGGCGCCGGAGCAGCTGGAACTGCGGGATGTACAGATTCCGCAGCCAGGACCGCACGAACTGCTGGTGAAAGTTGAGGCCTGCGGAGTCTGTACGTGGGACCTCTTCATCTATAGCGGTGGTTTCCGCAGCTTTAAGGAGTACCCCTTCTACTTCGGTCACGAAGGGGTGGGAACCGTGGATACGGTGGGCCCGGGGGTGACTCGTTTCAAGCCGGGCGACCGGGTGGCGTTGCGGGAGAGTCGTGATATCGGTGCCGTTGGTACCGGGCATATGGCGGAATACGCGATCCAGCAGGAGCAGGATCTCATCCCGCTTCCCCACGATGACAAACCCGCTGAGCACTGGATGATCGAACCGGTAGCGTGTTGCGTGAACGCCATCGACCTGGCTCCGATCAAACCGGGGTACCGGGTGGCACTAGTGGGAAGCGGATTTATGGGCAGTATTCTGCTGCAGTTGCTGGCAATGTCACCGGCGGCCTCGGTGAGCGTCTTCGATCTCCGGCCCGAATCGCTGGATTACGCCCGCACCGTGGGCCCGAAGGGGCTGGTGGATGTGTATGACCTGAACGATCAATCCGACCTCGGCGATCTGGAAGGTACCTTCGATCTGGTCTTTGAAACGGCCGCGGTGGAGCCGGCGTTTCGGCTTTCCAACAGGCTGGTGAAGAGTGGCGGAACGCTGGCGATTTTCTCCTGGCACCACCATGATATCACCTTCGATTTCGGCTACTGGCACGTAAACGGCATTACCGTGCTCAATACCTCCCCGGCGGCAGCACCGGACGTGACCGATTGCTTTACGCGAAGCGTGCCGCTCATCGCTTCCGGCCGGGTGGATCTCGCGCCGCTGGTTACCCACGTGGGCTCCCCGGAGCAGGCGCCCAAGATCTATGAGGACGGGCTCTCCAAGGATAACGGATACATCAAAGGCGTAGTCCGCTGGAGCTGAGTTGTGTGGGCGCACCGGCGCGGCTCAGAAGATGAGCCGCGCCGCCTTGGTCATAGATATCACCTTTTACGAGAGCGTGACCGACGCCGTCGTAAAAGGTGATCGTGTTCTCCGCGCCATCATCCGTCAGCGCGTTTTCAAAACCGGTGACTTCAGTGAGGGAGGTACTCGGGTCTTTGGCGCCGAAAATCCCTGGAACCGAACCTTTTTTCGGCATCTTCTCCAGCGCATCCAACGTCTGTATCGGACCACTTCCATAGAGGGTAATGACCGCCGCCAGTGCGTCGGCAAAAGGGGTGGTGTCCACGTTGAGCTCGGCGGTCGCGCGATGTAATCCACTTACGATTCACCAATAGCTGGATCACCCGACTCAAGAAGACCTCGACCATCGACTGGAGCCCGGAGCACGTGGAGCCCGGAGCCCGAGATGCAGAAAAACGCAAGATTTCCCCAAAAATAGCCGAGCTCTTAGCCGAGCTCTTCGGTTGGTATATTAATCACACTGGGACCGAGGCTCGAGAAGAGGGGCAAACAACCCGAGCCGTGGCTCTCAGTGGATGGTCCAACCTCCGTCAACCACTATCAGCTCGCCGTTTAGCATGGATCCCGCAGGGGATGCCAGGTAAAGTACCGCTGCCGCAACATCGGTCATGGTTGCTACCCTGCCTAAGGGAATTTGCTTGAGCACGTTTTCCCGGAACTCCGGCGTGTCCAGACGCTCCGCAGTGCCCGGCGTGCGAACGAAGGTCGGACCAACCGCGTTGACCGTTATACCCTTTGGGCCCCATTCGAGGGCGAGTGCCTGGGTTAGCATATTGAGGCCGCCCTTGGAGGCGCAGTACACTGCTTCTTCGGCAATGGCAGCGATGCTTGCCTGCGAGCTCATGTTGATAATCTTTCCGTCGCCTTTCTTAAGCATGTGCCGAGCTGCTGCCTGGCTGCAGAAGAATGCCGCCTTGAGGTTGAGTGACATCATCTCGTCCCAGTACGCCTCATCGATCTCCAAAGAAGGAATCGGCTTACCGAGGCCGGCGTTGTTTACCAGCACATCTATACCGGAGAAATCCGCGGCGATACGGTCAAATAATGCGGGTATTTCACTAAATTTCCGCAGGTCGGCGACGTACGCTTCCGCGCTGCCACCTGCATCCCGGATCTCTTTGCCCACGTCGGAAAGATCGGTCTGAGTCCGCGCCACCAACGCCACCTGCGCTCCGGCGTTCGCTGCAGCAAGGGCAAGCCCGCGCCCGATGCCTTTGCCTGCACCGGTTACAACTACAGTTTTGTCAGTGAGTGAGAAATCTGGATAGTTCATATTTCTCCACTATAGGCCGGTACGGAATCGTTTGCAACAACGTTTAGCGGCCCGTTTCGGCGTTCGTCTCATTGCAAAACTCGCCGAGGAGGCGGTAGATCCGTCGGGTGACTTCTGCAAAGAGTCGGCGATCGTGACGGAAAAATGGGCGCTTTCGACTGCATGAGGGACACAAATAGAACCGCTCGCCGCTGCGCTGCTGCAGCAAGCCAGTGGTACGCGTTGCCGATTCGAGGAGCGAGTTCGGCGAACATGGCCTTCGCCCGCTGCATTGCCGCAATAATTGTCTGCTCGATTCATCCCGGTTTCCCTTCTCCTTTCTTTTCAGTCTCAACTACGGTAATTCGGCCATTCTCCTACTTTCTTACTGAATACTTCGGGCCTCTACACCTGTCTCCTGTGTTCACTAAACCGAGACCGAGCTCGAGCGAGTCCCCTGACCCTGCTTTTAGTCGGCGGCCAGACCAATTTCCAGGACGACCGCGCCATTGGCCTCGACTTCAATGGGGGCCATCGACCGGACGCGACTGGGCTCGATCGCCGGGGCGTCGCTCTCGCCGAGGATGAAATTGCGGACGGCGTCGGCGCGGGCCTGCGCCAGCGCTTCGAGGTCCTCTTCGGTGACGGTCTGGGCGGCAGTCACCTCGGTGGCCAGGTGTTCGCGGTACGCGGCGGCGTCGAATTCCGGGTCGAATTCCGGCTCCTCGTCTTCCGTTGGCGTGGTGAAGCGCTCGCGGACGTCGGCGAGCTCCCGCTGTGGATACCGATCGGCGAACATCGCCTCCAGCGTTTCGCTGGTCTCGGCGGCCTTCAGGCTCGGGTTGGCGACATCGATCCCCGCCTGGTCGAGCCGCTCGACCATGGCCGCCCGGGCCCGTTGGCGCCGGAGCGCCGGACGGTCGGCGTGCGGTGCATACGGTGCGGGGAGTTCGACTGCGAGTTCTGGCCGTTTGTTGAGAGCAGCGCGCAGTTGGTCAAGGTCTTCCCGTTGCGGTGGTTCGACCTCGCTGGAACCCGGGGCGAAGGCTACCTTTGCGAGTTCCTCGGGGTCGCCGTTGACGAGGCCGGCCAACAGGTTGAACGGGGCACTGATAATGCTTTGCAGTATATCCGTGATCGCCTGTCGAATTGCCGGCCCGAAGGAGAACTCGGGATCGTTGACGGTACCCTGGACCGGTATGTCGACGGTGATCACACCGTTGCTATCCTTGAGTAGCGCGATGGCCAGACGAAGCGGCAGGTTCGTCGCGTCCGGATGCTCGAAGCGTTCACCGAGCATCAGGTCGCGCAGGACGATGTGGTTGCGGGCGTCGAGACGGCCGTCGTCGAGCTTGTAGACGAGATCGAGGTCCATACGGCCCGCGGCGATCCGGCGGCCGGTGAACTGGACCACATAGGGTGTCATATCCGGGATATCCACGTTTTCGAAGACCAGATCG
>JAWOCO010000236.1:0-10288 GCA_046483765.1 Alkalispirochaeta sp.
CCGTGAGATTGATGAGCATGCCGATCACCGTGAAGAAGATCGGATCAAAGAACTGGTGCACCGTCTCGATCTTCTCCTGTACCAGATAGGCGATGTCCGTGTTGGCCAGCGACAGTCCCATCACGTAGGCACCGATAATCATCGCCAAGCCGGCGGCCTCAAACAGCCCCGCCAGGATCAGGGCCAGTCCCAGCGACAGGACGGCGATCTGCGGCGGACTCTTTACCGCTTTCAGGAGCGCGCTGATGCGCCGGGCAAAGACGATTCCCAGGGTGGTGAAGCCCAGCCACACCCCGATTGCGCGACCACCGATCGCCAGCACCTCCCGCCACAACTCCCCGTTCTGCGCGGTTCCCTGCAGCGCGTCCACCCCGAGCACCACCGCCAACAACGTTATTCCCACCACATCCTCGATCACCGAGGCGGAGAGAATCGTCACCCCCTCGGGGGCGGCCATTTTGTGGCGCTCACTGAGGATACGGCCGGTAATATCAATTGACGTGGCGATCGCCACAACCCCCAAGAAGAGGCTCCGGGGATCGGTCCAGGTGGAGCCCACCATGAGCCGACCCACCACGATTCCGGCGATCACCGAAAGCACGGCACCGCTGAGTCCCACCACGCTGCCCTTGAGGGCAAAGCGCAGAAACAGCCGAATATCGGTCTGCAGGCCCATGAGAAACAGCAGTACGATCGAGGCGATCACCGCAAAGCCGTACAGCTCCGGTGAAATGGAAAGCACGTTGGCGGCCCGCGGGAAGAGGCCCTCCGGATACCCGGGAAAGGCGATCGCCCCCAAGGCGTAAGGGCCGATGACGATTCCCGCAAACAGTTCGCCCAAAATCAGGGGCGTCTTCAGCCGTTTGGCAAGACGGGTACCGAAGTACCCGGCAAACAGAATCACTCCGATCTGAAACGCCAGCACCGTCATGCGGTGCTCCAAGCTGTGCCCGGCATCAACTCCGTGAGCGCCGGTCTCTTCCGCCACGGCCAGTGCCACGGGGAGCAGCCCCATACCGGCGGCCAGCACCGCAACCCTGGCCCGGCAGTGGCCTGCTCTCGATCGTTCTGTCGTCTGTTTCACCGGCACTCCCCTGGAGGTAGAGAGTAATCAACGGGAGTGGTGCACCGCAACCGGCCCCGCGGAGCATGATCACGGCGTTGCAATCCCTCCCGGGCCGATGGAGGCGCTAACCCTCCAGATCCGCGCCCCCTGGAACGCAGCTATCTACTGAGCGGGGTCCGGGAGACGATAGCCCGACCGGTTGAGGATTTTCTCGATCACGACCGCTCCCAGAATTACCAACGGGAGGGAGACCAGAATGCGGAGTGCCGTGAACTTCGGCCCGAGAATCGCCGCCTCCATGATGCTCATGGGAATCATTACCAGCGACGCTGAGGTCACGTAGGTCATGATCATCGAGTACCGGGCACCCTTGTGGTAGAGCGCGTTGGCCACGGGAAACGCCACAAAGGTGCCCCCCACCGTGGTTGCCGCCAGCAGAATCGACCAGATGTACCCGCGGGCGTCGGCGGTCTCGCCCAGGTGCTTCTCCACCGTCTCGCGCTTGGCCCAGACGTCAAACAGCCCGATCAGGACGAACGCCGGTGGCAGGATGAGCACCATGTCCCGGGCAAAGAGGTAGAAGTTGTTCCCCATCGCCATCCCCGGTTCATACTTCACCAGAAACGATACGCCAATGAATCCCAGAAAGAGCAGGAAGTAGATATAGTTACGCGTGCGAGCTGAGATCTTCATACCACCACCTCACCATAGGCGATTCCGATCGCCACCGAGATGATAGCGGCAATCAGAAAACTGACCGTGTTGCGAATCACCGTACCCTTGATTCCGAGGTACTCCTTTTCCACTGGGTAGGTCAGCACCCCCACCATCTGGAGGGTGATCACGAAGCCCGCCACCACCATAAAGAGGACTCCCCGCTCCACCAGTACGCCCGCCAGGGGATACGCGATAAAGCCGGGCATCATCGTCACCGACCCGAGCACCAGGGCGATCGCTAGCCCGATGAGGGAGTTCTCCTGTCCCAGGTATTGCACGATCAACCCCTCCGCAAAGAAGAGCACCACGGCGATGAGAATTAGGAGCTTCAGGTAATTGGGCAGGATCGTGACAAACTTCTTCACCCCGATTCTGATTCCCCGCACCGTTCGCTCTCGATCAGCTAAGAAGGAAACAACCACCAGGACGGCGGTTACGATATATAATCCGATCATCGGTTACTGTCCTCTCCATATTGTATTTGCAATATATATTACTGATACAAACGATGGGTGTACAGCCCAAGGCGATACCCGAGATATGGGCGATACCGCCCGCCGAGAGTTGCCCGGCCCCGGAGAATGACCGCGACCGGGAAAATACCGCTCCCGGGGCGACACACCGGCCACAATCAGGCTCGATTTGACAGCCGGCCGACCGTATGATTAGAATAAAAAACAGTAGATAAGTGCTTGTGGGCTTATTTACCTGGGAATGGGCCTTCCCACCAAAGCGTTACAAGGGCCCGGTGACGCAACCCCTAAGGGGGAAAAAACAGATGAAACACAAAACACTCACGTTTATAGCCGTCGTTACGGCGGGACTCCTCGTGCTCGGAGGCTGCGCACCGTCCGACGGAGACTCGGACGGTGGAGACTCCGAAGGCGGAGAACCGGCACAGGCCTCATACACCGACAATCCCTACACCGATGGTGAGGACCTCTCCGGTACCACGGTGAACATCTTCGGCGCCTTCGTCGACACCGATGCGGAGCGCTTTGAAGCCAGCATGGAGCCCTTTGAAGAAGAGACCGGTATTGAAGTTGAGTACGAAGGTTCCGGCGACTTTGAGTCATTGATCACCGTGCGGACCGAAGGCGGAGACCCGCCGGATATCGCGGCGTTTCCGCAGCCAGGCCTCATGCAGGATATGGTCGACCGCGGGAACGTGATCGATGTGAACTCCTTCATGGATATGGAGCACCTCCAAGAACAGTATGACCAAGACTGGATCGACCTCGCCGATTACGGCGACATCATCGCCGGGGTGTGGTATCGCGCCAGTGTAAAATCCCTCGTATGGTATCCGGTACCGGAGTTCTCCGAAGCCGGCTATGAGATCCCGGAAACGTGGGATGAGATGATCGCCCTCAGTGAGCAGATGGTAGAAGACGGCAACACGCCGTGGACGATCGGCATGGAATCCTCCGGCGCCACCGGATGGGTAGCCACCGACTGGCTGGAAGACATCATGCTCCGCATCCATCCCCCTGAGGTGTACGATGAATGGGTTACCGGTGAACTCAAGTTTGATTCTCCGGAAGTCCGGGAAGCGATGGAGTACATGGAAGAGATCTGGATGAACGAAGATTTCGTCCGTGGCGGTACCCAGTCAATTCTGACCGTCCCGTTTGGCGACGCGCCGAGCCCCATGTTTGACGATCCGCCCCGAGCGTATCTCCATCGCCAGGCAAGCTTCATTCCAGGGTTCTTTCCGGATGATGTAGAAATCGGCGATGATGTGGATTACTTCTACCTTCCTCCCATCGACGAAGAACAGGGTGATCCCGTACTTGGTGCCGGAGATATCATGTCACCAATGCAGGACACTCCCGAGGTGCGGGCAGTTATGCGCTGGCTCACCACCGGTGAATCTACGCGAGCGTGGGTTGAGGCCGGAGGATTTGTTTCGCCGCATAACGATACCCCGCTGGATTGGTATCCTACCGAGGCCGACCGCGGCTACGCGGAGATTCTCCAAAGCGCAGACACCTTCCGTTTTGACGGCTCAGATATGATGCCCGGACAGGTTGGTACCGGATCCTTCTGGACCGGTATGGTTGACTGGGTCAACGGCAGCCCCATCGATGAGGTATTGCCGGCAATAGATGAAGGCTGGCCCGAAGAAGGCTAACGCGAATCAAAACAGGCGCCTTCCCGGAACTCCTGCGCCACGTGCGTATGGCGGCGCCGGGGAGGCGCCATTTTTTGCTCACTACGGAGGGTGCAGACATGGCAGAAACGACTCTGTCCTCATTTATCGACAAAGCAACGGAAACCACGGCGGGGCGGCTGATCTTCGGCATCGGCGGACCGATACTCGTGGCGGTCGTGTTCTATAGCAGTTTTATTTTCATGCGCGACTCTGAAGCGAGCCGGCTGGCGATCGCCACGGTGGCGCTGGTGGTCGGAGTCGGTGGCGTGTGGCTCCTCTTCGGCGCACTCAACAGCCTGGTGGAAGTGTTTCCGATTAAGGCGCGGGACGCACTGAGACCGCTGGCCTTCGTCCTCCCGGGGGCGCTGATCCTGCTCGGGTATATCATCCTTCCGGCGATGCGGACAATCTGGATCAGCTTCTTCAACCGCACCTCGGAGCAGTTTGTCGGTCTCCAGAACTATGTCACCGTCTTCACAAACACGGAGATGCTGGTGACCCTACGCAATACGTTGGGTTGGGTTATCATCGTCCCCTTCGTTTCCGTTGCACTGGGACTGGTGATTGCGGTAATGGCCGACCGCCTCTCCGAGCGCTGGGAGAAGATCAACAAATCGCTGGTGTTTCTTCCGATGGCGATCTCCTTTGTCGGCGCCTCGGTGATCTGGCGGTTTATTTACGCCTATCAGCCTGCCGGTGATGCGCAGATCGGTTTGCTCAACGCAGTCGTTACCAGTCTCGGCGGTGACCCCCGGGCGTGGTGGACGGTGGAACCGTGGAACAACTTCTTCCTGATGTTCATCATGATCTGGCTCCAGACCGGGTTTGCCATGGTAATTCTCTCGGCCGCCGTGAAAGGGGTACCCCGAGATCTCCTTGACGCCGCCCGGGTGGATGGTGCCGGTGAGATCCGCTCGTTCTTCTATGTGACGGTGCCCTATATCGCAGGAACGATTCTCACCGTCCTCACGACGATCCTGTTTCTCGTGTTGAAGATCTTCGACATCGTCTGGGTCATTACCAGTGGCGATTACGGCACCCACATCGTGGCTTCGCGCTTTTATGAAGAAACCTTCGTGTTCCGGAACTTTGGCCGCGGGAGTACCTTAGCGGTAATCCTGTTGATCTTCGTAGTGCCGTTTATGGTACGGAACATCCGGCAGATGAATGAGAACAGGAGTTAAGCATGAGTAGCGCACAAGATCTACAACGAACGATCCGACCCACGCTGGGCGATAGAATTCGAAACCTTCCGAACAAGGCGCCGATGCGCCTTTTTCTGCTGGCGGTGGTACTCGTGTGGACCCTCCCCACGGTGGGCCTCCTGGTAAGCTCCTTCCGCGGGCAACAGGCGATCGCCAACTCCGGCTGGTGGACGGCGGTCGGCTCCTTCACCGACTGGAGCCAGTGGACGTTCGAGAACTACCAACGCGTTGCCCTGGCGGACAACATGATCGGGGCGTTTCTCAACAGCTTTCTGGTTACGCTGCCGGCCACGGTAATACCGATTACGATCGCCGCGTTTATGGCCTACGGCATCGCCTGGATGGATTTCCCCGGCCGGCGGGTACTGTTTGTACTCGTGGTGGGACTCTTGGTGGTACCGCTGCAGACGGCATTTATCCCGGTACTGCGGGTGTACACCCGCCTGCAACTGAACGGGACGTTTATCGGGATGTGGCTGGCGCACACCGGCTTCGGTTTGCCCCTGGCCACGTATATTCTCTACGGCTACGTCTCCGGGATTCCTAAGTCGATTATCGAGTCCGCCTACGCCGACGGCGCGCGGCCGTGGATGCTGTTTACCCGGCTGGTGTTGCCGCTATCGGTCCCGGCGATCGCCTCCTTTGCGATCTTCCAGTTTCTCTGGGTCTGGAACGACCTCCTGGTAGCCTTGGTATTTCTGGGAACGCAAACCCCACTGGTCACCACTAGACTGGCCGAGCTGGTCGGCTCGCGTGGGCAGGACTGGCACGTCCTTACCGCCGGTGCATTTATGACGATGATCATGCCGTTGATCGTCTTCTTCTCACTGCAACGCTACTTCGTCCGCGGGATGATGGCCGGATCGGTGAAGGGATAACGTTCGAGCAACGCGCTTGCTCGGGGAGTAAGTCCAGCGGTATCGTTGGAACCGAGGAGCGCGGTATCTATGTATAACCCAGCCTGGCCCCTTGCGGTGCACCTGACGGTTTTTGTGATCTCCGGCGTCATGGTAGCGCTCACCGGCGTGCGCCTCACACGGTACACGGCCAAAATCGCCCGGCGCACCGGGTTGGGGCAGGCGCTCACCGGGGCGCTGTTCCTCGGTGCCAGCACTTCGCTCTCAGGCATTATCACCTCCGTCACGGCCGCCGCTCAGGGACACCCGGAACTGGCCGCTGGTAATGCCGTGGGCGGTATCGCGGCACAGACGGTGTTTCTCGCCGTGGCGGACCGCCGCTATCGGGCGGCAAATCTCGAGCACGCCGCCGCCTCCGATGAGAACATGCTCCAGGGAGCGCTCTTAATCGCCCTGCTGGCGGGAACGTTGCTAGCAGCGTTCTCCCCGGAGTTCACCATATTCGGCGTTCACCCCGTGACCCCAGGCCTGCTTTTGGCCTATATCTTTGGGCAGCGCATGGTTAACACCGCCAAGGGCCAAGAGATGTGGCAGCCGCGGGTAACTGAACACACGTACCTGGAGGAGGAAACCGAACCCGCCGCTGGACCGGGACGGACTGCGGAGCCGATGATCCTGCTGTGGGGCAGATTTGCCGCAACCGCAACGGTGATCGGAGTTTTGGGCTATACCCTGGCCAACTCCGGCGTGCGCATCGGTCAACTCACGGGGATGAGTGAAACCACCTTGGGCGGACTATTTACGGCGGTGGTAACCTCCTTTCCGGAACTGATCACGACGATCGCGGCGGTGAAGATCGGGGCGCTGACCCTGGCGGTGAGCGGCATCATGGGGGGCAACGCCTTCGACGTGATCTTCCTGGGTGTGTCCGACATCGCCTACCGCGACGGCTCGGTGTACCACGCCATGGGGGATAGGCCGGCCTTTCTGATTATGCTGACGATTCTCCTCACAAGTATTCTGCTCCTGGGGCTCATTCGTCGGGAGAAGCACGGTATCGGGAATATCGGCTTCGAGAGCTTCCTGCTGTTTCTGGTGTACCTCGGAGGATTCCTGATTATCGTGACCACCATGAGTTGACGGTGGGCCACGATGGCCGGAGCTGCGGTTAGACGGCCCCTTGATTCTTGCTCGCTCACCGGTAGCATAGAGGGCATGTACGAAGACAACCCACGATCCCGCAGCACAGCAGCCGCCAACGCCGAGACGTACTACGACGGCTCCGATGCCGATGGCTTCTACGCCTCCATCTGGGGCGGCGAAGATATCCATATCGGTATCTACGAGCGTCCCGACGAACCGATCCGTGACGCCAGTCGGCGCACCGTTGCCACGATGGCCGCCCAGGTAGAGCTCTCCCCCACGGATACGGTGATCGACCTGGGAGCAGGCTACGGCGGCTCCGCGCGGTACCTCGCAACCCACCACGGCTGCCACGTAACCTGCCTCAACGTCAGCGACGTACAGAACGCGCGCAATCGGAAGCTAACCGCCGAGCAGCACCTGACGGAAAAGATCGAGGTGGTCTACGGCGACTTCGAAGACCTGCCGTACGGGGATGGTACGTTTAGCGTCGTATGGTCGCAGGACGCCCTGCTCCATAGTGGCAACCGCGCCGCGGTCATGGCGGAGGCGGCGCGGGTCTGCACACCCGGCGGCACGGTCGTTTTCACCGATCCCCTGCAAGCCGACCACGCGGACCGGGACGTGCTCCAACCGGTCCTGGACCGAATCAATCTATCCTCCCTGGGAAGCCCGGACTTCTACCGCCGAGCAGCCACCGAGAACGGCTTGCAGGTGCGCTCCTTCACCGATCTCACCGTCCACCTGGTTCGTCACTACAGCCGAGTTCTGGAGGAGTTGCTCAATAACGAGGCCGCCGCGCGACGGATCTCCGGCGATGTCTATGTGGACCGGATGCAGACCGGACTCCGCCATTGGATTAACGCCGGTTCTACCGGATCGCTCCTGTGGGGGATCTTCGTAATGGACAAAGCCTGATGGACGCCCTACGATGAGATTCACGCGCAGCAACACGATTCTGTACTGCTCCCGTTGGCAGGAGACGGTAGCGTTCTACCGCGACATCCTGGAGCTCTCGATTACGATGCAAAACGAGTGGTTTGTGGAGTTTCACCTCACCAGCGGTGCCACCCTCAGTGTCGCCGACCAATCGCGAGCGACGATCGACAGCTCACGCGGTGCGGGCATCACGATCAGCCTGCACGTGGACGATGTGGATCAAGCGCGGACGACCTTGGAGCAGCGAGATGTCTCACCGGGAAACGTGCGCTCGATCTGGGGCGCCCAGGCGTTCTACCTGACAGACCCTGAGGGCACCCGCCTGGAGTTCTGGGGAACATAGCAGAAAGTAAGGAGATCTATGATGAAACATTCAGAAGAAACGGTCCGCGCCGCGGTCCGCCAACGATACGCGGCGACGGCCACGGAGAAGACCACCGGTTGCTGCAACGGGACCGGGAGTGGTGGCGAAACCGGCGGCACCGGAAGCGGTAGCTGCTGCAACGCGGGCTACGACCTGAGCCAACTGGAGATGATACCCTCCGGATCGGAGCTCGGCCTGGGATGCGGAAATCCCACCGTAGCTGCCGCGCCCCGGCCGGGAGAGACCGTACTAGACCTGGGGAGCGGCGCCGGTGTGGACTGCTTCCTGGCAGCCGAAAAGGTTGGTCCCCAGGGGCGAGTGATTGGCGTTGATATGACGCCGGAAATGGTGGACCGGGCGCGCGCCAACGCGCAGAGCGGTGGCTACACTCACGTGGAGTTTCGCCTGGGCGAGATCGAAGCGCTTCCGGTGGCGGACGCCTCCGTGGACCTAATTATCTCCAACTGCGTGATCAATCTCTCCCCCACCAAGGACCGCGTCTTCGCCGAAGCACTGCGCGTACTCAAGCCCGGTGGTCGCCTGGTGGTATCCGATATCGTGGCGGAGCGAGCACCCACCGAGGAGGAACGCGCCGACATGACCCTCTACAGCGCCTGCGTCAGCGGGGCCGAGCCGGTTGCAGAGGTGCACCGACTCCTGACAGACGCCGGCTTCACCGATGTGGCCATCACTCAAGCCTCCACCCCTTTTGATTGGAGAAATTCCGGTGGCCGGTCTACCGATGGTGTGGTGACGGTGTACTCCGCCACGATCCAAGGCGTGCGGCCGCTGAGCTGAACGGACCGTGGCCAGGCCCGCTGGAACAGCGGCGGCTCTCTCGCTACACTGCCGGCCATGACAGAACTGCTCCAAAGAATTGCTACGGAAGCGGGCAAGGGGGATCTGACGGTCGACACCGAGGTGTATACAGCGGCGGAGCGCGATCCTACGGAACCGGTACTGCTGGGCTCCGGGGATCTCACCGCTGCAGTCGGCTTTTTCGGCCGTGACCCCGGCCGCCGGGAGGTGGAGATCGGCGAGCCCTTTATCGGGAAAGGCGGGCAGCTGGTGCGGGGCGCGTTGTTCCGCGCCGCCGGGGGCGTGGGAGAGCCCACGCTGGAAGAGTCTATCACGGTGGGTCGCCGCGTCTTCTGGGGCAACACCGTTCCCTACAAACCGGTGGGAAACAAGGCGTGGCCGGTGGCGGTGAAGCGGCGGTTTGTGCCGTTTATCCGCGAGCTTCTGGTGTATCACTGGCAGGGGCATGAGCTGATCACCCTGGGCAACCAGGCGTTTCAGTGGTTTGGCCTCGCCGAACCGAGTCTGCGCCCGCTGCTCCGCGAGTTCTGGGGTCGTGACGACCGCTATGAGGGGTCGCTGGAAGTTGAACTTGCCGGTAAGACGATCCGGCTGTATCCGCTGCCGCACCCGTCGCCCCTGAACGCGACGTGGCACCAGCGCGTTCCGGCGCTGCTTGACGCGCGGCTGCGAGAGTTGCGGTGGCCCACCGCTGGCGATGCCGCCGACGAGAGGGCGACGATCTAAAGGATGTGATCTATGGATTATGAGACCAAGTGTCTAGACGGGGATAAGCGCCTCGATGGCTTTACCACATGGACGCAGAAGATCATCGATGGCGAAGTAGTCACACCACCCCTGCACATGAAAAAAGAAGAGCGCCGGCAGTATGTACGAGAAGTATTAAAAGAGGACCACGCGTATCGCATAAAGAGCGTTCCGGAGGTTACCGAACAGAAGTTTAGCAAGCTGGCTCACTCCTGTTTCTCCTTTTTCCGGGGGACGGCCCTGTTGTATTACCGCGATTATGCCGGTATCGATCAT
>JAWOCO010000252.1:0-13520 GCA_046483765.1 Alkalispirochaeta sp.
CGGGTGGGGGGTAAGTCCAACACCGGCGAAGGTGGAGAGATCAGGGAGCGCTACCAGCCACTTCCCAACGGTGACAGTAAGCGCTCGGCGATCAAGCAGGTCGCCTCCGGCCGCTTTGGGGTGACGATCGAGTATCTCACCAACGCCGATGAGCACCAGATCAAGATGGCGCAGGGCGCCAAGCCCGGAGAGGGAGGAGAGCTTCCCGGCCACAAAGTGTTCGATACGATCGCCAAGACGCGGTTCTCCACCCCTGGGGTGGGGCTGATCAGTCCGCCACCGCACCACGACATCTACTCGATCGAGGACCTGGCGCAACTGATCTTCGATCTGAAGAACGCCAACCCCTCCGGTCGCGTCAGTGTCAAACTGGTGAGTGAGGTCGGGGTTGGTACGATCGCCGCCGGTGTCGCCAAGGCCCACGCCGACCACATTCTGATCTCCGGTCACGATGGAGGGACCGGTGCCAGCCCCCTCACCGGTATTAAGAACGCCGGGGTCCCCTGGGAGCTGGGTCTTGCGGAAACGCACCAGACGTTGGTCATGAACGATCTCCGCAGCCGGGTGGTGCTTCAGACCGATGGACAGGTCAAAACGGGTCGTGATGTGGCGATCGCCGCGATGCTGGGCGCAGAGGAGGTGGGGTTTGCCACCAGCTCGCTCATCGCGGTGGGGTGCATCATGATGCGCAAGTGCGAAAAGAACACCTGTCCCGTGGGGGTTGCCACCCAGGACGAGAAATTGCGGAAGAAGTTTGCCGGAAAACCGGAACACGTGGTGAACATGATGTACTTCGTGGCGGAGGAGCTCCGGGAGATCATGGCGGAGCTCGGCTTTCGGAGCTGGGAAGAGATGGTGGGCCGCGTGGATATGCTGGAAACGGATCAGGCGGTGCGGAACTGGAAGAGTGAGGGCGTTGATCTGAGCGCCCTCCTAAATCCGGTATCCACCGGCCAGGGGCATACCGGCGTGTTCTGCTGCGTGCCCCAGGACCACGGCATCGACAAAGTCCTGGATCGCACGTTGATCGAGCGGGCCGAACCGTTGTTTTCCCGGCGGGAACCGGTGCATCTGGAACTGCCGATTCGCAATACCGATCGTACCACCGGAGGCATGCTGAGCCACGAGATCGTTAAGCGCATCGGAGCCTACGAGTTGGAAGACAACAGCTTCCACGTGAAATTTGCCGGAAGTGCCGGCCAGAGCTTTGGGGCGTGGCTGGCCCAGGGGGTTACCCTGGAACTCGAAGGAGATGCCAACGATTACGTGGGCAAAGGTCTTTCGGGAGGTCAACTGGTCGTCTATCCGCCGCGGGAGTCCCGATTCCGCGCCGAGGAGAACATTCTCATCGGAAACGTGGCGTTTTATGGTGCTACCAGCGGAAAAGCGTTCATTCGCGGAGTCGCCGCGGAACGGTTCTGCGTGCGTAACTCGGGAGTGGACGTGGTCATCGAAGGAGTCGGTGATCACGGACTCGAGTACATGACCGGAGGAACCGCGGTCATCCTCGGCAGCGTGGGCCGAAACTTCGCCGCCGGTATGAGTGGCGGGGTGTCCTACGTGTGGGATCGGAACGGAATCCTGCCGGAATACATCAATCCCGGTATGGTGGAAATCGTCGAGCTTGATACTGAAGATGAAGAGAAGCTGCTCGCCATGGTCCGGGAGCATATGCAGCTCACCGGAAGCGAGGTCGCGCAGGAAATTCTGGCCAACTGGGCGGAACATCGTCGGGAGTTTGTTCGCGTAATCTCTCCCACGTATCGCCGCATTCTTGAGCTTCGTCGGGAGCGTGATCAGCTGAACCAGGAGGTAGTTCATGGGTAAGCCCACAGGTTTTATGGAATACGAGCGCCAAACGGCGGCGCATAATGACCCGGCGCTCCGGATTGAGGACTTCCGGGAGTTCAAGCGGGAGCTCAACGATGATGAACGGCAGACACAGGGCGCGCGCTGTATGGATTGCGGCGTTCCCTTCTGTCAGTCGGACTTTGGATGTCCCGTAGATAACCTCATCCCGGAATGGAACGATCTTATCTACCAGGGTAAGTGGGATGAGGCGTTCTACCGGCTCATGAAGACCAACAACTTTCCGGAGTATACCGGTCGGGTCTGTCCCGCTCCCTGTGAGCACGCCTGCGTCTTGGCGATCAACGAGCCGGCGGTAACGATTAAGGAGAATGAGGCTGCGATTATTGATCGCGCCTACGACAGCGGGCTCATGGCGCCGCGCATTCCGGAGTACCGCACCGGCAAGACGGTGGCGGTGGTGGGAAGTGGGCCGGCGGGACTGGCGGCGGCGGATCAGCTCAACCAGGCGGGCCATACCGTCACGGTCTACGAGCGGCAGGATCGCATCGGGGGCTTGCTGATGTACGGCATTCCCAACATGAAGCTCGACAAGGATCTCGTGGAGAAGCGCAACGGCATCATGGCCGCCGAGGGCATCAGTTTTCGTCCCGGCGTGGACGTGGGCCGTGACATTTCGGCTACCCAACTAATGGACTCGCACGACGCCGTGGTTCTCGCCGTGGGTGCCACGAAACCGCGGGACCTTCCCGCCCCCGGTCGCGAGCTGAACGGCGTTCATTTTGCCATGGATTTTCTGTCGGCCAACACCAAGAGCCTTCTCGATTCGCAGCACGCCGACGGTGCCTATATCTCCGCCAAGGGGAAACACGTAATCGTCATCGGCGGCGGAGATACGGGAAATGACTGCCTTGGCACCTCCATGCGGCACGGATGCAAGTCATTGACCAATTTCGAGTTGATGCCCAAGCCCCCGGCGGAGCGCACCGACGAAATGCCGTGGCCCACCTTCGCCCGGACCTATAAGATGGATTACGGCCACGAAGAGGCGGCGGCGGTGTTTGGGAAGGATCCCCGGGAGTATTCGATACTCACCAAGGAGTTCGTCGGTGACGCCCAGGGAAACGTGACCGCGGTCCGAACTATCCGCGTGGAGTGGATCAAGGAACCCGGCAGCCGCCCGCGCTTCGAGGAGATCCCCGGCACGGAAGAAGAGTGGCCGGCGGATCTGGTGCTCCTGGCTATGGGGTTTCTCGGGCCGGAAGACTACATTGCGGAGGAACTGGGCGTGGAACGCGATGAGCGGAGCAACATCAAAGCGGAATACGAACAGTTTACCACCTCGATTCCCGGGCTTTTTTCCACCGGCGATGCGCGCCGCGGCCAGAGTCTGGTGGTCTGGGCGATCAAAGAGGGCCGGGGTGCCGCCCGTGAAGTTGACCGCTACCTCATGGGACGCACCAATCTCGTGTGAGCGTGCCGATGAGCGCTCTTGACGGAGGGGCTACAATCCTGTTAAATGGGCTGCTCAAAGAATTTGGAGAACTTAACGATGTATGCACTGGTAGAAATCAAGGGTAAGCAATACAGGGTTGAAAAAGACAGCGTCCTGCGCGTGGATCATCTCGATTCCGAGCAGGGAAGCGCGGTCGAGTTTCCGTCGGTGGTGCTGTTGAAAGATGACAGCGGCACCAAGGTGGGAACTCCCTACGTGGATGGGGCAGTGGTCAAGGCCGAGGTCGAAGACCACCTGCGGGACCGAAAAGTGGTAGTGTTCAAGCACAAACGACGAAAGAACTATCGTCGTACCAAAGGGCACCGGCAGCACTACTCCACGATTCGGATCAAGGAAATCGCCGGGGCGTGATCGTACGCCTGATCCTGAGCCGATGATCAACGTGCAGGTGACTACGGCGGAGGGCGTCCCGATTCGGGTGGTTTCTTCCGGTCACGCGATACGGGGAGGGTCATCGGACAGTGCCCCCTGCGCCGCGGTGTCGGTGGTGTTGAAGAGCTTTGGGCTCACCGTCGCCACCAACACCGGGTGCCGCGTACAGGTGCAGGCGGACCAGCCGGGGTCTTTCGACCTACGGCTCGGTGAATGCCATGATCTGCAATGGCTTGCAGGAACCTGGGCGGTGACGGCAACCAGCCTGCGAGAGATCGCGGCTGCCTGGCCGGATGAAATGAGACTAACAATTACCGAGGAGAAGAAATATGGCTCATAAAAAGGGCGGTGGTAGTTCCAAGAACGGTCGTGATTCCAACGCGCAACGGTTAGGCGTGAAGCACTTCGGAGGAGAACTGGTTCCCGCGGGTTCCATCCTGGTGCGCCAGCGCGGCACGAAACTGCATCCTGGAGACATGGTGGGACGCGGTAAGGACGATACGCTTTTTGCGAAAGCTGACGGCACCGTGCGGTTTCATACCCGCCGCGGCAAGAAGCTGGTTTCCATCACACCGGTGGAAGTCGAGTAGCGAGAGATAGCGAGAGGCAGTCCGCTGTTTACAGATGAAGCGGAGATCCAGGTCAGATCGGGGAACGGCGGAGCCGGCGCGGTTTCGTTTCGGCGTGAGAAGTACGTCCCCCGCGGTGGACCTGACGGCGGAGACGGAGGACGCGGCGGTGACGTCGTGTTTGTGGTCAAGGCCAACGTAAAGACGCTGTCGTATCTGGCGATGCGACGGCGTTTTTTTGCGCAGAACGGTCGCCCCGGAGCGGGACGTCAGAAAGACGGGGCCCGCGGCGAGGATACGGTTATCGAGGTGCCACCGGGGACGGTGGTATACGATGCCGACACCGGTGAGCGCCTCCTGGATCTGGTCGCCGAGGGCGACCGACACGTCCTATTCGAGGGCGGTCGCGGCGGTAAAGGCAATACCCATTTCAAATCTTCTCGCCACCAAACGCCCCGGTTTTCACAACCCGGCGAAGAGGGTGAGGAGCGTTCTCTGCGGATTGAGTTGCAGGTAATCGCCGATATCGGATTCGTGGGTTTGCCCAACGCTGGGAAGTCTACGTTGTTGAAGGTCCTTACTGCGGCGGATCCGAAAATAGGCAACTATCCCTTTACCACGGTGATCCCCAATCTGGGGGTCATGCACCACTACGAGCAGGATATCGTCCTCGCCGATATCCCCGGGATTATCGCAGGCGCCTCCCAGGGGGCGGGGTTGGGAATTCGCTTTCTGAAACATATCGCCCGGACGCGGGGGTTGGCGTTTGTGGTGGAAGCCACCGATGAAGACCCCGCGGCCACGGTGGCGATCTTACGGTCTGAGCTGGAGCAGTACGAGGCGAGCCTGGTGGAGAAGCCGGCCGTCGTGATTCTTACCAAATCAGATCTCTGTGATGATGAGCCGGTGTCCGACTCTGTTGGCGGGGAGCACGGGGTGCCGGTCTCGGCGATGACGCGGCAGGGAATCGACGAGCTTCGCAGTGCCCTGTTCCACCTGGCCACCACCGACTCCAAGGCTACAGGTAGCGCTCCTGGCCAAGGGGGAGACGGAGGTGGGAACCGAGACGGAGGTGAGTCGCGGTGAGTGCGGCGGAGCTCTTTTTTGGGGGATCCTTCGATCCGATTCATTTGGGTCATCTCTTTGCCGCGCAGGAAGCTGCCACGGAAGTGGGTGCGTCCTCGGTGATGGTGGTTCCCACGGGACGGAACCCGCTGAAACCGGATGCCACCGCCGCTTCTGCCGCTCACCGGCTGGAGATGGTGCGGCAGGCCACCGCTGATAATCCGCTTTTCACGGTGAGTGATATTGAAGTCACCCGGGAGGAAGCCTCCTATACTGAGGCCACAGTGCGGGCGCTGATCGCCACCGGGGGACTGGTGCCGCGTCCGGGGATGATTATCGGGGATGATCTTCTGCGGGAATTGTCCCGATGGCGGAACTATCGCTCGCTGCTGTCCATGGTGCGCCTGGTGGTGGTTTCCCGGCACGGCATCGATGCGGAAGCGTTCCCCCCGGAGGCAGCGCCGGACACCGTGGTCTTGGAAAATCCAGAAATACCGGTTTCCTCCAGCACCGTACGAAGCCGCTTGCGGCACGGCCGCTCCGTCCGCTACCTTGTTCCCGACACTGTCTATGAGTACATCAATCGCAACCAGCTCTATCAGTGATAAGATCGTGACTCTTCTTCCCGGACGCGTGGAACCGGCGCGGCTCAACCATATCCAGGGAGTGATCCACACCGCGGTGGAGTTGGCGCACCGATTCGATATCGATCCCGAGCGCGCCCGCCTGGCGGCGGCGGCCCACGATCTGGACCGGGACCTCACCGCCGGTGAGGGGTTGGCGTTGGCGGCGGATTGGGACATCCCGCTCACCACGGAGGAGCGCTTACACCCCACACTCCTGCATGGGGCGCTCAGCGCGGAGCGCCTCCGTCGCTGGTACGCGGTAGAGGATGAGGAACTGCTACATGCGGTTCGTCACCATACGTTGGGCGCTGCGGACTTTGGCCCGCTGGGAATGATCTTGTACGTAGCGGACTTCTGCGAGCCGGGTCGTCCGTATCTGTCCGATGCTGAGCGGCACGAGATACTCCGGTTGCGCTCGCTACCGGAGATGGTCCGGGCGGTTATTGAACTGGCTCACGCCCGCTTTGGGAGGCTGGCTCCGGCCACCGCAGCGCTCCTTGAGCAGGTCTCAAAGGAATAGGGAATATGGCAACACGCACGATGAATGCCACGGTTGTGTTTCTCCTGCTGGTGCTGGCGGCGGTGGCACTGACGGTGGGACTGCTCTACTCGCAGATCCGGACCGATGAGATCAGTACATCCGTTGCCGAGGGAGAGTTGCTCCGGGTGCTGGTGGTGGCGGAGGAAGAGGGTACACCCTTTCTCGCGTTCCTGGTGTTCTACCATCCGGAGACCTCGCGGGTGGCCGTGCTCGATATCCCCCAGAATGTGGGCGGGGTCTTTCGCTCGCTGGGGCGGGTGGACAGTATCGATCAGGTGTTTGCCCGGGAGGATCCTGACGCCTACCGGCGTGAGGTGGAGCGGCTCACCGACACGGACGTGGAAACGATGCTGGTCTATAACCGCCAGGGTTTCTCCGATTTCATCGATCTCCTTGGGGGCCTGGAGTTGTTCATCGTTACCGACTACCAGAGCGTGGACAACAATAATCCCGTGCTGCTTCCCGCCGGCAACGTGACGTTGGATGGGCCCAAAGCGTTGGAATACTTACAGCTCACCGATGCTAATGAAACCGATCTGGAACGCACCGGTCGACGCCAGGCGTTTGTGGAGAGCTTTCTCAGGCAGGTGGCGCGCAACGGGGACCTGCTTCAGCATCCTGAGGTGGTGGAGATTCGAGACCAACTCTTTGAGTCGCGGCTTGATCGTCGAGCGCGGACGTCACTCTTTCGGGAGCTCTCGTCCATGGGGGTGGAGCGCCTCGTCCGTCGCCGGATCCAGGGAACGCTACGCGCGGTAGACGTGGAAGGGGAAACGCGCAATCTGCTCTTTCCCCATTTTGAAGGGCAGTGGTTGCAACAGTCGGTGCAGCAAATAGAGACTACCTTGGCTACGCGTGAGGATGAAGCGCAGGATCAGCTGGTGGTGTCGATGGAAATTCTCAACGGGACCTCATCTTCCGGAATGGCGCGCCGAACCTCCCAGATGTATGAGGATTTCGGATTCGTGGTGACTCGGTTTGGTAACGCTGACAATAGTCAGTTGGAAAACACCGTCGTCATCGACCGTCGGGGCACCGGCCAAGCAGCGGAGCAGGTGGCGGAAATAATCGAGGCCCAGCGAGTGGTCACCGAAGTAACTCCGGAAAGTGATGTTGATGTGACCCTAATATTGGGAAGGGATTTTGATGGAACAGTCGTCCGATCAGACAATTAAACAGACCGCCACCGAGGTGGCACGGTTTCTGGAAGAACTGGGAGCCGCCGATCCGATCGCCCTGGATGTGTCCGGGCAGTCAAGCTTTACCGATGCCTTTGTGATCGCCGGCGCCGAAAGTCTGGCGCAGCTCCGCGGTTTGCAGCGGCGTATCCATGAAAAACTTACAGAACTGGACCTGGATCCCCGGCAAAGCCCCCGTCGAAACGATGAGAGCGGATGGCTGCTCCTGGACTGTGATTCAGTGGTGATTCATCTGATGCTCGCCGACCAACGGGCGTTTTACGAGCTGGAAAAACTGTGGTTTGACGCGCCGGTGTTGTACTCTACCGATACGCACACCGTTCACGATTCCTGAAGCCCCACAACGAGATCAAACGCTCCCATGGGGCCGGTAACGGCACAGTCGTAAAACTGGAGCCCGTCGGCCACAGCCAGGGTTACCCCGGTCCCGGTGAGCACTGAAGGCGGGGTAATGCTCGCTTCCACACCGATCTCGGAGAGATACATCGTGGCCCGTCCCGAGACCTGATTCGCCAGTTCTGCCAGGGCGGCTCGATGCATCGAGCCAAAGTTATCGGGGTCGTCCAGGGCCACACCCAGCGCTCGGCTGAGTTCTTGCGCCAGCGCCAGGGCGGTGGGAAAATCGGTCTGAAGAAACATATACCCTTTGCGGGCTCCGGCGATGCCTACGGACACGGACACCTCGAACGTGTCGGAGGGGGTGGTGCTCGAGTCCCGCGGCGTTACTTCGCCCACGGTAATTCCATGGACGCCACTTTCTTCCAAGATTGCTTGTAGGGCCTGAGCGAAGGTCGAAACTGTTTTTTGACTCACAGCTTGACTATATGACTCCGATTCGGTGCTGTCAATTTATGGTTTCGTTTGACACTGAAGCGCCTCCCCTTATAATTGAACCTACAAGACTGGGCGCGCAGAGGAGCAGCTGATGGAGATTACCGATATCCGCGTTCGTCGCGTAGGGGGCGAGGGTAAACTCAAAGCCTACGTTACCGTGACGCTGGACAACTGCTTTGTGGTACACAACATCAAGGTCATCCATGGTCGCAGCGGTACGTTTATCGCGATGCCGAGCAGAAAGACCAAATCCGGTGAGTATAAAGACGTGGCTCATCCGATCAATTCGGATTTCCGTACTCGCATGCAGGATTCGATCCTATCTGCCTTTGAGGCATCTGCCGACGATCCTTCCGCCTACCACGCCGAGGATGACGACTCCTCCTGACTTCCTGTATTGACGACCATCCCCTTCTCATGTATCGTCTTGGCTCTACGACGTAGCTACTGGGGCGTCGCCAAGTGGTAAAGGCCCCGGGTTTTGATCCCGGTATACGCAGGTTCGAATCCTGCCGCCCCAGCTGCCTGAAATTGAGAGCAAGGAGACTCGCATGGAAAAAATTCTCAACGCTGAGCCTCGTACCGAAAGAGGAAAGGGCCCTGCCCGCCGACTCCGCCGCGCCGGGCGTATCCCTGCCGTGGTGTACGGTCACGATGAGCCGTACGCGTTGTCGATAGAGGCCCGGGAATTCCACAAGGAGTTCCATACTGTTTCTGAAAGTACGCTGATCAACCTGAAGTCGCCCGAGGGCGACCGGCAAGTACTCATCAAGGATTACGAAGAGGATATCCTCACCGGTAAAATTATCCACATTGATTTCTACGAGGTGGAGAAGGGACGCAAGGTTCAGACCCGCATCGCGCTGGAGCTGATCGGTTCGCCGGTAGGTGTTCGTGAGGGTGGCGTGCTCGAGCACAGCCTCTACGAGGTTGACATCGAATGTCTGCCCAAGGATCTGCCGGAACATATGACAGTGGACGTGTCGGGACTCGACAATGGAGATTCGCTGCACATCTCCGATGTGACTCCGCCTCCGGGAGTTGAAATCCTGAACGACGCCGATCAGACGGTCGCCGCCGTCGTAATCCCCCGCGCCGTCATCGAGGAAGAGGACGAAGAAGCGGCGGAAGCTGCAGAACCGACCGTTATTGGCGAGGAAGAAGAAGACGAGGAAGAATAAGGCCATGGCGGCCCCACTTCTCCTCGTGGGGCTGGGCAATCCCGGTCCCAAATACTCGCGTACTCGACACAATGTGGGCTTCGATCTGATCGAAGCCCTTTCTGTGTCCATGGCGTGTCGCCTCACGCGTCCCCTGTTACGGCCGGTGGAGTGGTGCGATCCACGGCGCGTCCCCTCACGGGTAGGGCTGGCAACACCGTTGACGTTCATGAATCGCAGTGGAGCGGTGATTCCGTGGCTCATGCGGAAGAGCAGCGTCCCCCCGGAGCGGCTGGTGATCGCCGTGGATAATATGGATCTTCCTCCCGGTGAGGTGCGCATGAAACGGCGTGGTGGGACAGCCGGACACAACGGACTCAAATCTGTCTCCGCCGCCGTGGGGAATGATGAGTATCCCCGCCTCTACATCGGGGTGGGGCGTCCCGACCCCGGAGAAGACACAATCACCCACGTGCTGGGTTCGTTTGATGAAAATCAGCGGGCGCTGGTGGATGCCGCCATTGCGCGGGTGGTGCCGGTGCTCTCCCGGGCGGCCGAGTATGAGGACATCCAGCAGCTCATCAGCCGAGTCAACGCCGTGCGTCGCAGTGACGGGTAACCCATGGAGGTGCCTGATTCTGTTCGCCGTGCATTACACGACCTGAGCGTGTCTCCGGAGGACCTGATGGTGTGTGCCGTATCAGGGGGCGGCGACAGCGTATCCGTGGCGGCGGCGGTTCATGCCGCCGGATTCCGGCGGATGCGGTTGGCCTGGGTCAATCATAATCTGCGATCCACCGCTGAAACCGACCGGGACCGGCGGGTGGTGGAGGACCTGGGGGCGCGGTTGTCGGTACCGGTGGAGCAGGAAGAGCTTGCACCGGGTCAGATTATCGGTGAATCGCGGAAAAGACACCAGAGCGTGGAACAGGTGGCGCGGCAGGAGCGGTATCAGGCGCTGGTAAGGATCGCCTCGCGGATAGCTGTGAATGACGCGTATGACGATCAGCCGAGGGATCGGCCGGTGGGTGACCCTATCGCCGCGTCGGTGGGTGAGCCTGAAGACGAGCCTGTGGATCGTCCCGAGGCTTCCCCGCCGCGAAAAGAGGTGCCCACCGTCTATCTTGTCATCGCCCACCATCGCGACGACCAGACGGAAACGGTGCTCTCCCGGATCGCCGACGGTCACCCGGCAACGGTGCCTGTCGCGATGCCGTCGCGGAGAACGCTGGTACACGAGGCGGTGCGGGTTGTGGTGGTGCGCCCCGCCTTAGAATTGCCCGGTAGAGACCTGCGGAGGTGGGGCACGCGTGCCGGCCTGCGGTGGACGGAAGACTCCACCAACGGAGATCTTCGGTTCCGGCGGAACGCATTGCGCCACCAGGTGCTTCCCCACTTGAGCGAGGCGCTCCCGGAGAGTTCGCGTATGGTTGCCCGCTATGGGGAGAGTCACGACCGCCTGCTCCGCGACTTCCGAGAGCTGATTCCTCACGGTGCGCGTGGTCAGTTCCACGGGGCGTCCTGGGTCGTGTCGCGGGCAGCGTTCTGTGAGATCCCCGCCGCCGCCCAAGAACTCGTACTTCGGGATGCGGCCTATGAACTGAGCACATCATCCCGTGTGGACAGCGGGTTTCTGCGAGAAGCGATGCGCCGGCTCGCGGATACCGGCGGAACGGCTGCCACTGGTGAAGTTGCTGGGGCGGATCTCCGATTCATCGCCACCACCACCGAGATCCGTCTGGTTCGTGATATTGTCCCCGTGGGCCAAAGAGGTTATCTTTGGCCAATGCCTGCGGGAAGTGGTGTGACCCTCGAATCTGAAGGGGTCCACCTGGTGCCCGTGGTGCCGGCGCGCGATGTGGAAGCCCCCGGTGTGGAGGATCTGTGCGTCGTGTGCACCTCGATCACGTTTCCCGCGGTACTTCGAGAGCAGCGTCCCGGTGACGCAATTGTCTGGAAGGGCCGCCGGTATCCGTTGCCCGAGGTGGCTCGGGTTAAGGAGATCGACGGAGACGCTCGAGGCGCCGCCGCGGTTCTCGAGAGCGTGGCCGGTATCGAAGCGGTGTTCTGGAGGGATCGCCAGTTTGCCGTCCGGGATGGCGGTACGTGCACGGAGCACTGCAGAAATAGCGAACCCTCCGCGGTGATGATTCGTATGCGAGGATGAAGAGGAATAATGCAGAACAATGGTGACCGGGAGCCTCCTGGCGGAGGCAACCAGAATAATAACGATAATAACAACTTCAATTTCAATTTTCAGAACAACCGGTTTGCGCTGATCTTCCTGGTGGCCCTACTGGGCATGTTCGTAGTGATGTTGTTTTCTAACTCCCAACCCACGGGTCGGGAAATTCCCTATTCCCAGTTTCTCGGCTATCTCCGCGAAAACCAGGTAGAGTCGGTGCGCATTATCGACCAGTACGAGATCCAGGGTGAACTGCGGACCTCCGTGGGTGAGTCTTCCGCCTTTACCACCAATATCCCCTATTTTGACGACCAGCTTATCCCGCAGCTTCGGGAGCAGGGGGTCCGCTTCTCCGGATCGCCACGGCCCGTATCCCCGTTTCAGGTGATGTTACAGCTCTTTCCGTGGTTCATCGGGTTCTTCTTTATTTGGTTCATGTTCCGTCAGGTGCAGGGAAGCGGTAATCGGGCGTTTTCCTTTGGCAAGAGTAAGGCTAAGCGGTACATGGAAGAAGGGGTGAAGGTGACCTTCGGAGATGTGGCGGGCCAGAAAGAAGCCAAGTACGAGCTGGAAGAGATCGTGGAGTTTCTCAAGAACCCACAGAAGTTTACCAAGATCGGAGCCAAGATTCCGAAGGGCGTGCTCCTGGTAGGAATGCCCGGTACCGGAAAGACGTTGCTTGCCAAGGCAAGTGCCGGCGAGGCGGGGGTATCTTTTTTCCATATGAGTGGCTCGGACTTCGTGGAAATGTTCGTCGGTGTGGGAGCCAGTCGCGTGCGTGATCTCTTTGAGCAAGGGCGCAAGAACGCTCCCTGTATCATCTTTATCGATGAGCTGGACGCTGTGGGCCGCACCCGGGGGGCTGGATACGGCGGTGGTCACGATGAGCGCGAGCAGACGTTGAACCAGATGCTGGTTGAAATGGACGGGTTTGACACCAAGGACGGAGTGATCGTTCTGGCGGCAACCAACCGGCCTGACGTGCTGGACCCCGCCATCCTACGGCCGGGCCGCTTTGACCGCCAGATCATGGTAGACATGCCGGATATGCCGGAACGTCGGGATATTCTCGCGGTCCACTCCAAGAAGATTAAACTCGATCCCTCCGTTGACCTGAACACGGTAGCCCGGGCTACGCCCGGTTCCAGTGGAGCGGATCTGGCGAACCTCGTGAATGAGGCGGCGCTCTACGCCGCTCGCAAGAACAAAGAAACCGTGGGCCCCGAAGATTTTGAGGAGGCCCGGGACAAGATTCTCATGGGAGTTGCCCGGAAATCGCGCATTATCAACGATGAAGAGAAACTGAAGACGGCCCGCCACGAGGCGGGGCACGCGCTGATGCACTACTACCTGAAGAACGCCGATCCCCTGCACAAAGTGACGATTATCCCCCGGGGGCGCGCCCTGGGCGTGGCGTTTTCATTGCCGGAGCAGGACAGCTTCAGCAAGGGGTCGGGATATCTGACTGACCGCATTAAGATCGCCTACGGGGGATACATTGCGGAAAAGATGTTCTACGACGAAACCACTACCGGAGTGCAGAACGATCTCAAGCAGGCCACCGACCTGGCGCGGCGCATGGTCACCGAATGGGGAATGAGTAATCTCGGGGCGATTTCCTTCGGGCAGGAAGACGAACCGATC
>JAWOCO010000277.1:0-8844 GCA_046483765.1 Alkalispirochaeta sp.
CGCGCCGGTGCTGATTATCGCCATGGTCACCGGATTGATTATTAGTATCTTCCAGGCAACCACCAGCATCCAGGAGCAGACGCTCACCTTCGTACCAAAAATTGCGGCGATTCTCGGATCGTTGCTCTTTTTTGGTCCGTGGATGATGCAGATGCTGATCAACTACAGCGTGGGACTCCTGAACCAGATACCGCAGATGGTAGGCTAATGGTACTCGAGACGATCGCCCAGAACGCACCAGTCTTTTTCCTCATTTTCGTGCGGATCTATGCGTTGTTGCGACTCGCCCCGATCACCTCCTCTCAGGCGATTCCCGGGATCGCCCGCACCGCCATGACATTCTTCGTGAGTTTCGCGGTGTATCCGTCGGTAGTGTCCGCCGGCTATCTCGTCCCTGATTCGGCGATGGCGTTTTTCTTGTTGGTGGTGGGAGAGATGCTCATCGGAATTCTCACCGCGCTCTTCCTGGTGGTGGTATTTGCCGTTTTTCAGCTGGCGGGACAGTTCTTCTCGTTGCAAATGGGGTTCGGTGCATCCCAGGTGTTTGATCCCATGGCGCAAATCCAGATCCCGCTGGTGGGTCAGTTTCTCAACATTATCGCCATGATGGTCTTCGTCATGTCGGGAGGGCTGCAGAAGATTTTCCTTCACGGGGTGATGGGATCATTCGAAGCGCTCACGGCGGTCGATATCGCCGGCGCCCGGGGCGACCTGTACGAACTGGTTGTGGCGGGGCTGCCGTTGCTGTTCTCCCAGGCGCTTATTCTTTCGTTTCCGATTCTGGGAACGTTGTTTCTGCTGCAGGTTACGATGGGGCTCTTCGGCAAAGCGGCGCCGCAGATGAACCTGTTAATGCTGGGATTTCCCATGGCGATCGGTGTGGCCTTTCTCGTGATGTTATTCATTCTGCCGTTCTTAGTGCAGGCGTTCGAGATGGTGATTGATGATGCGTTTATGCAGATCCAGACGATGTTCTCGAGGGTAAGCGCATGATGGCGTGTGATCTGCGGGAACGGGAGCGCCAGGATGCCCTGGCTTTACTGCAGTCGATGCACCTGCAGTGGTTCGCGGCGGAAGACGAAGGGCGCACTGAAGACCCCACTGAGCAGAAGATTCGCAAGGCCCGGGAAGACGGCAAGGTTGCTAAGAGCGCCGATGTTTCCAGCGCGATCGTACTGCTGTTCTCGGTGGTGGCGCTCGGAATCCTGGGGAATTATATGCTCGGCCATTTGCTGGACATGACGCGCTTCTATTTGAGCCGCGCCGGCGACATCAACGTGGTGGAATCGGGAATACTGATGCGCGCGTTCTTTGGTTACTTCATACGTATCAGTCTACCGTTGGCGGCGGTGGCATTTGTGGCGGCGATCTTTGGAAACGTGGTGCAGTTCGGCTTCCTCTTTACGGTGAAACCGATCACCCCGGACCTGAATCGAATCGCCCCGAAGTTCGGCAAATGGGTGCAGCGGTCATTCATGTCCACGGAAGCGCTGTTTAACTTTGCCCGAAATACCGGAAAGGTGTTGGTGATCGGGGTCATCGCCTTTACGGTTATTCGTTCCCGATTCGACCGGTTGGCGAATCTGTTGCAGATCCCCTTCCTTCAGGCGTTCGGTTATGTGGCGCAGTCTGTGTTTGTATTGCTCATTTCGGCGGCGATTACGCTGCTTGTTCTGAGCCTCTTCGACTTCCTCTTTCAACGGAGCCAGCACCGGGAACAGCTGAAGATGACCAAGCAGGAAGTGAAAGAGGAGCGTAAGCAGTTTGAGGGTGATCCTCAGGTGCGCAGTAGGCTTCGCCAGCGAATGCAGGAGATGATGTCCCGGAACATGGTTCAAAACGTCCAGCAGGCGGATGTGGTGGTAACCAACCCGACCCACTTCGCGGTGGCGCTCAAGTATGATCCGGAAACGATGGGGGCCCCCACCGTGGTTGCCAAGGGGCAGGATGAGACGGCGCATCGGATACGGAAGGTTGCCGGCGAGGCGGACGTGCCGGTAATTGAGAACAAGCCCCTGGCCCGCGCGCTCCACGCGGAGGTCGAGATAGGTGAGCAGGTGCCGGAGAAGTTTTATGAGGCGTTGGTAATCGTACTCCGGGAGGTGTATCGCATGACCGGAAAGAAGGTAGTGTATGGCTGATTCACAACAGGCAACGGGTAGTCCATCGTTTCTCGCGCAGATGTTCTCCGGTCGCAGAAGCGACGGCATCGTAGCGATGGGTGTGGTGGTAGTGGTGATGATGCTCATCATTCCGCTGCCCACCGTCATTCTCGACGTGTTCATGACGATCAATCTCCTCTTTAGTCTGGTGACGATTCTGATCGTGCTGTATACCAAGAACGCCCTGGAGTTTTCGGTCTTTCCCACCTTGCTCCTGGTGTCCACCGTCTACGGACTCGCACTGAACGTCTCCTCCACCCGCCTGATCTTGAGCCAGGGTGCAGAGTTTGAGGGACAGATCGTTCAGGCGTTTGCCCGCTTCGTAGTGGGCACGGAGGGTACCGCCGGGCTGGTGATCGGGTTGATTATCTTCGTGATCCTGGTATCGGTCCAGTTTATCGTCATCACCAAGGGCGCGACCCGCGTGGCCGAGGTGGCAGCGCGCTTCACCCTTGATTCCCTTCCAGGCAAGCAGATGGCGATCGAAGCGGAGTACAACAGTGGCACCCTCACCGAAGAGGAGATGACCAAGAAGAAGATGGAGCTCGAGCGCGAAGTGGACTTCTACGGTGCCATGGACGGTGCCAGTAAGTTCGTCTCCGGTAACGTGAAGGTGGGTATTCTCATTACTGTGATCAACATCGTCGGTGGTCTCGTGGTGGGAACCACGATTCACGGCGAACCGATCAACTCCGCGCTGAACACCTACGTATCTCTCACGATTGGTGATGGTTTGGTGACTCAGTTCCCGGCACTGCTGATCAGTACCGCCACCGGTCTGATCGTGACTCGGGCGATCTCCGACGGAACATTTGGTGAAGATGTGGCCATCCAGTTCACGCGGCAGGCACGGATCTATTGGATTGCCACAGCATTCCTGTTCGGCCTTGCGCTCTTGCCGGGTTTTCCCTGGTATGTGCTGATTCCCATGGCGGCCCTCACCGCCTTTACCGGATTTCGTCTGCAACGACGTGATCAGCAAGAGGCCGCCCAGGAGCGGGCCGACCATGCGGCACAGGAGCAACCCTCGAGTCCCGCAGAACCTACGCACGTGGCACCGCTGGATCCGTTGTCCATGGAGCTCGGATACGGTTTAATCCCGCTGGTGGATAAAGAGAAGGGAGCCGAACTCCTGGACCGTATCACCAGCATTCGGCGAGAGACCGCGTTGGAACTGGGCCTGGTGGTTCCCCGGATTCGAATTATCGACAACATGCGCCTGGGCCCCACCGAGTACAGCCTCAAAATTCGAGGAGTCGAAGTGGGGCGCGCCTCGATCCGGATGGGACATTACCTCAGTATTAATCCCGGCGGTGTGCGGGAAGAGGTGCCGGGTGAGGCGACCACCGACCCGGCCTTTGGGCTTCCGGCGATGTGGATCACCGAAGACACACGGGAGCGGGCGGAGCGGGCCGGATATACGGTGGTTGACCCGCCTTCGATCATCGCCACCCATCTCACCGAAGTGATTAAGCGCAACGCCTCCGATCTTCTGGGACGGCAGGAAGTCCGACAGATGCTGGATCAACTCAAGCACGACTACCCGGCGGTGGTGGATGAGGTATCCAACGCGCTCAATCTGGGACAGATTCAGAAGGTGTTTCAAGGCCTCTTGGGTGAGCAGGTGTCGATTCGAAATCAGGTCGTCATTCTCGAGGCGCTGGCAGATTTCGCCGGCGTCAGCAAGGACACGGGCTTCCTTATTGAAAAGGCGCGCCAGGCGCTGGGCCGTCAGATCTGTCTGCAGTACGCCGATGATGAGCGCACCGTCCGGGTCGCCACGATTCATCCGCAACTGGAGCAGCAGATCGTGGACAGCAGAGTTGAAACCGCGGGTGGCGCGATCGCCGCCCTCCCGCCGGATGTCCAGCGGCAATGGATCACCGCGGTATCCTCGGTGATTCAGCGTATTCAGGAACAGGGATTTCCGGCGGTGGTGCTCTGCTCTGAGGCTGCGCGGCCACTCGTGAAACATAACACACGCCGGGACCTCCCCGATCTGGTTGTACTGTCTATTCCGGAGATCGCATCGGATATCAGAGTCGAGTCGCTCGGGGAAATTCGTATCGAAGAAAGTAGTGGGGGCAATTGATGGACTATTTCGTGGAACAAGGGGCCAACGATCAGGAGGTCCAGACGATCATCCGCCGCAAGTACGGCGATCGAGCGCGGATACTCTCGCGGAAGGAAGTGCGCTCCGGTGGGGTGCTGGGCCTTTTCCGCCGCCGCGCGGTTGAAGTCACCGGATACTGCAGTCACGCCCCCCAGCCGCAACGTTCGAACCAGCGCGGGTCGATGCACGAGGAACGGCGGAAGATCTTGGACACGGTCCGGCCGCCGTTGCAACAGCAGCCTCCCGCTGCGGCCCCCGCTGGTGGCGCTCCCGCCGGTGGCGGGCCCGCCCAACCGCAGGAGAGTTCCCCCGCGAGCGGTCCGGCTGGGGCGGCCGGCCGCGCCGGGCAGGAGGCGGAGGCGCCGCAGGGAGGTGCCGGAGCGGCGGGACTGGATGCGGTCCTCTCGGAGATCCGCTCCCTGCGCGAGCGCATGGACAACACTGGGGATGGAGCAAGTGAGCCGGTGGGGATCCAGCGAATCCGGGAGATTCTGGAGGACAACGATTTCTCCAACCGGTATATCCGGGAGATAATCACTCGCCTTCGCGCCGATTCCACGATCGATGAGCTGGACGATGCCCCGGCGATCCTGACCAAGGTGAGTTCCTGGATCGAAGAGTCGATTCAGATTTACCCCTGGCAGGAACGAAGGAAGCGCCCCCACGTCTTTGTGCTGGTAGGTCCCACGGGTGTGGGAAAGACCACGACGATTGCGAAACTTGCAGCCATGTACGGCGCCGTGGCGGATCCATCCTATGACGTTCGGATCCTCACGATCGATAGTTACCGTATCGGAGCTCTACAGCAGATTCAGAAATACGGTGAAATCATGAATATTCCGGTGCATCCGGTGGAAACCGCCGGGGATATGCGTAAGCATCTGGACCTTCACGATGATGCGGATTTTATCTTCGTCGATACGATCGGGAAGAGCCCCAACGATCTGACCAAGCTTGCCGAAGTTAACCAGTTGGTTCGATCCGCGGGAGGTGAGGTACACCTGGCGGTGAGTGCCACTACGAAGCGCAGTGATATTGCCGATATACTCCGACAGTTTGAGCCGTTCAACTACCAGGCGGTGGTAGTCACCAAACTGGACGAGACCTCATGCGTGGGCGGGATCATCAGCGCGTTGCACGAAAAACAAAAGTCCGTGAGTTTTATTACCGATGGTCAAAGTGTACCTCAGGATATTGAACGCGCGAAAAAAGAGACCTTTCTGGCTCGATTGCGAGACCTCCCGGCTCGGCGGGAGCCTGCGCATGCGCTCACCAAGGAGTAGTTGATGACCGATCAGGCAGAAACACTGCGGGAAATCATGCGGCAGCGAGAACATGGGAGCGAAAGCGGCCGCAACACTCGCATCATTACGATCGCCAGTGGAAAAGGCGGGGTGGGCAAGACAAATGTTGCCACCAATCTGGCGCTTGCCTATGGCGCCCTCGGCCAGAAGGTAATTCTGATGGATGCAGACCTGGGACTGGCCAATGTGAATGTGGTCCTGGGCATCATCCCGAAGTACAACCTGTATCACGTGATCCGCAAACAGAAAACGATGAGCGATATCCTCATGGACACCGAATACGGTATTCAGATCGTGGCCGGGGCATCAGGATTTGCCAAGATCGCCAATCTCAGCGAGGAAGAGCGGCACGGGTTTATCGATGAACTGCAGCACCTTTCGGACGCCGATGTGATCATTATTGATGCCGGGGCCGGGGTCAGCAATAATGTGCTGGCCTTCGTGGCAGCGGCGGACGAGGCGATAATCGTCACGACTCCCGAGCCCACCGCGATCACTGATGCCTACGGCATCATAAAGATCATCGCCACCGAGATCGACAACCTGAATCTGGGATTGAAGCTCATTGTGAATCGGGTGAAGTCGGTGACCGAGGGAAAGAAAGTCTCGGAACGGGTGATTAATATCGCCGGGCAGTTTCTGAATCTGAAGATCGACTACCTGGGATATGTGTATGACGACCCCGCTGTGCAACAGGCGGTCATCAAGCAGAAGCCATTTATCATCATGGACCCCCGTAGCAAGGCCAGTATTTGTATTCACCAGATCGCGGGACGGCTGGAAAAGGTTGAATACCGTGAAGGAGGCGGAGTAGGGCAGTTCCTCAAGCGCTTGTTCGGAAGGCTCGAGTAACTTGACGGTGATTTTGGATATATCTTACTCTATAATTTGTTGAATGGAACGGAACCTGCGGATTGCCGCCCCTTTTGCTGGCGGAGCAGTTGTAATATCCCTGTTGGTGGCCCTGTTTGCGGGCGTTCCCTTCGGTACGGCTGTGCTGCGCGCCGTCCTTTCCGGTGGAGCGTTCGGGCTGCTCTCCTTGGGCGTGGCTCTTTTGGCACAGACCCAGCTACCGGGATTCGGTGGGCCACCGGATTCCGATGCGACCGGTACCAGCGGAACGTCCCGTCAGGACGGAGAATCGCAGGCAGATGCACCGCAGTCGGGGTCACGGCTTAACATCGTTGTCGAGGATGATGAAGAACCGGCCGAGGTTGACGCCGCCACAGACACTGCGCCCGGCGCGGACGGTAGCACGGAGACTGACGCCGACGCGGACACTGACGCTGAAGAGACCGAAACTGCGTCCCCCCGCGTTGAGGGAGCGGATTCGGTGCCGTCCCGGGAGCCCGCGGCTGCCGAGCGCGCCGGCAGTGGTCCGCCTGCCGCTACCGGCACGGGTTCCGAGGCGCCGAACTCCGCCGACGGCGCAGCGTTTCCAGACGCCTCCGATGACGAGGATGACCAGGTTGAAGAACTGGTAGAAGAGGTTGAAGAGAGTTCTGCCGACGACGAAGAGGCGGTAATGAAGGCCGCTATTTCCGAGGAGCAGGATGGTACATCGGTAGAGATCGATGATACTATGCTCGACGAAATGCCCGATATCGGGTCGTTCGCCGGATCCTTTGTGTCGGGGGGGGATTCCGAGAGTGATGAAACGGGCGACGCCATGGGAGGTGCCGGGGAAACCGGAACGCTCCCAGGGGGTACGAAACAAAAAAAGGGAGATCCTCGAAAAGGGTTTGACAACAAGTCTATCGCGAAGGCGCTTCAGACGTTTATGGCAAAAGATTCTGAATAATCCATCGTTGTGAACCAGTTGGGGAGGGGAATGAGCGACGGCGTTTTGACTGAAAAGACTGAAGAGGATCTCTGGAAATCCTATCGGAAGACCAAGGATCCTTCGATACGCAACCGACTCATCAAGCAATACCTCCCGCTGGTGAAGTATGTGGCGGGTAAACTGGCCGTAGGCATGCCTCAGAACGTGGAATTCGACGATCTGGTAAGCTACGGAGTAATCGGACTCTTTGATGCGATCGAAAAATACGATCCCGGGAAGCACGTTAAGTTTAAGACCTACGCGGTGACTCGCGTGCGGGGCGCGATTTTCGACCAATTGCGCCAGCTCGACTGGGTGCCGCGTTCTATCCGTCAGAAAACCCGCGAACTCGAAGATACGGTACGTCGGTTGGAATCGCAGCTCGGGCGTGCCGCCAGTGATCACGAAATCGCGAAAGAGCTGGGGGTCAGCGAGAAAGAGTTCGAAAAGCTGGTCTTGAAGATCAGCGGAACTACCGTGTTGTCGCTCAACGACGTCTGGTATTCGGGTGATGAAAACGATCGCATGTCGATCGGCGACAGTATCGAGAGCCCCCACAGCCGCAATCCCGATTCCATCGTTGAAAAGCAGGAAGTCAAGCGCGTAATCGTTGAGGCGATCAACGAACTTCCCGATAAAGAAAAGAAGGTGTTGGTCTTGTATTACTACGAGAATCTCACCTTGAAAGAGATCGGGGCGGTGCTGGGTGTCACCGAATCCAGAATCTCACAGCTGCACACCAAGGCCATCGTTCGCCTTCGTGGGCGGCTCACCAGTGTTAAGCGGGGTATTATGTAATCATGGTTTCGATGGAGCAACTCCAGGCGTTTATGCGCAAAGCCGCTCAGGACGACAAGTCCAAGAAGTATGTCAATGTGAGTGGTGAGACCCTGGACGATGCACTCCGTGAAGCCGCGGTTGAATTGGGTATTCCCATTAAGAGCATCGAATACGAGATTCTCGAGAACGGTTCTCGCGGTGTTCTGGGAATGGGAAAACGGTCGTTTTTGATCGTCGCCTATCCTGCCCAGACGCAATCCGATCTCTCCGAGGGCGATGACGTCCTCGATATGGACTTCGGATTCGAGACTACCGAAGAGACCAACGTAGACGGGCAAGCGTTTGTGCGGCTGACTCCGGAGGGGATCCTCCTCAAAGTTACCCCGCCGGTTGGTGAGGGAGCACCGGTTACGGAGCGCGGGGCGATGCAAGTGATAACTGATCGTACCCGGGAAAAGGTCGATACCGCCATGGTTGCCAAGGCGGTGAAGCGCGCCGACGAACAGTGGATCCGGATCGGTGACTTCAATTACAATCCTGCCAATGACGCCTACGTCTCTTGTGAGATTGTCGATGGAGAGATGCGGGCTGTGGTCTCACTGACTCCCCCAGGTGAAGGGGGCTCCGATCCTTCCGCGGACGCGATCCGTTCGGCGCTGGAGG
>JAWOCO010000276.1:0-3211 GCA_046483765.1 Alkalispirochaeta sp.
CTTGCCCTGGTTGTGATTGAACAGCGCGCTTCCCGATTTCAGGGTACCCTGGTACATGCGCACAAACGAGTAGCTCCCCGAATCGCGGTCCGCCTGGATCTTGAAGACCATTCCCACCGCCTGGCCGTCGCCGGTGCGTTCCACGTCCACCACCTCGCCACTCTTGGGATGCTGACCTTGAATCGGGGGCAACTCCTCCGGGGCGGGAAGAAAGTCAACGATCGCGTCCATCAGCGGCTGGACACCGATGTTTCGGAGACTGGCCCCCACGTGGACCGGGAACAGCGTGCGACTCAGCGTCTGTTCCCGGAGAACCCGTTTAATGAGTTCCGCCGGCACCGCCTGGTCTTCCAAGACCAGTTCGGTAATCTCATCGGAGTGCGTAGAAACCGCATCCAGCAACTTCTCACGCCATTCCTGAGCGAGTTCCTGCAGGGACTCCCGAATCGGGTGCATTTCAAAGGAACGGCCGTGGTCATCTTCGTGCCAGCGCCGTTCCTCCATCGTAAACAGATCGATGACGCCTTCGAACTCGTTTTCCCGACCGATGGGCAGTGATAACGCCACCGGTTCCGCCGCCAGCTTTTCGCGGATCTCCTGCAGTACCGCGAAGAAGTCCGCTCCGATTCGATCCATCTTGTTCACGAACCCGATGCGGGGCACGTCATACTCGTCGGCTTGCCGCCAGACCGTCTCCGACTGCGGCTCTACTCCGCCCACCGCACAAAACACCGCCACCGCACCATCCAGGACACGCAAACTGCGTTCCACTTCCGCGGTGAAGTCCACATGGCCGGGGGTATCGATAATATTGATCTTATGATCACGCCAAAAGGTAGTAGTCGCCGCCGAAGTGATCGTAATTCCGCGATTCTGTTCCTGCTCCATCCAGTCCATCGTGGCGGCGCCGTCGTCCACCTCGCCGATCCGGTGTGACTTCCCGGTGTAGTAGAGGATCCGTTCCGTAGTAGTCGTTTTGCCCGCATCGATATGGGCCATGATTCCAATATTGCGTGTCTTGTCTGCCATAGTTTTCGATGCGGAGCATACCACACCGCCCCTCCCTGTGACACCTCCCCGGGCACGCCCATTGCTCGAGCCCAGTGCCCGGAGCCACTGCCCGAAGCCCCCGAAGCCACTGCCCGAAGCCATTGACACGGATCTGGCCTCCTGCTATCTTCTCGCTACTTCGGGCGAATAGCTCAGCTGGGAGAGCGCCTCCTTTACAAGGAGGATGTCGGGGGTTCAAATCCCTCTTCGCCCATCACCCCGGGGACCCCACGGTTTCGCGGGTTTTTTTTGGCCTACTGTGGCTGTCGGCCTACTGTGGCTGTCGGTGCGGCCGCTGGCGCCAACATCGCCGCCGTTACCAACATCGCCGCCGTCACCAACATCGCCGCCGTCACCGCTGCCACGCGTTCCATGGCGTCAACGCTCTCTTCGTTGACACGCCATCGGCGAGTTCGGATACACTACCGGCCACTATGGGCGAAGCGGAAACTCTACGTATTCTTGGCCATCGGGGAGGCGCGGCTGGACACTATCCCGAAAATTCGATTCCGGCGTTCCAGTTCGGTCTTCAGGAGGGCGCCGATGCCGTCGAGCTGGACGTCCGCCTGAGCCGGGATAATCGGGTTATGGTCGTGCACGACCCGATAATCGACCGCATCTCTCAGGGGAGCGGCGCCGTGGCGGAACTCGGGGCGGCGGAACTGCGTCGCCATGCGCTCCTGGATGGTGGAGGAACGCCCCACCCGGACACACGAATTCCCGTCCTGGAGGAGGTCTTCGAGGTGTTAGAAGGCAAGCTGATAAACATCGATCTGAAGACCGCTGATACGCGACTTGCCCGGGCCGTGGTGGATATCGTTCGCCGCTACGATGCGGTAGAACGGACTACCGTTGCCAGCTTTATTCCGGAGGCGATGCAGTTCTTCCGTTCGCTGGCCCCAGAAATTGCCACCTCTACCGATCCTGTGGAGGTACGGGAACTGCTGAAATCTCGCTTGCTCCGGGAACAGGTTGCCACCGCGGCTTCCAGAGTTCAGATTCCGCCGCGATACCGAATGCTGCCGATTGCAACGCGCGGGTTCGTGCGGTTTGTGCATCGCCAAAACCTCGCCGTCGATGTGTGGACGATAAACAGCCCTCGGGTAGCCCTTCGCCTGCAGGATATAGGGGTAGACGGAATCGTCACCGACAACGTGGCGGCGATTTGTAATGCACTCAACTCAGGGAGAAACACATGACCACGCATGAAGTAGTCCGGTTTTTGGATGGGGGAGTGAGTAGTTTTCACGTATCCCGATCGATCGCACGCCGCCTGGAGGAAAGTGGATTCCGGCGGCTCTCCCTGGGGGACCAGTGGAGCATCTCACCGGGAGAGGCGGTATACGTGGAGCAGGGCGGATCGGTGGTTGCGCTCCGCGTCGGCAGTGAGCCGGTAGTATCTCGGGGAATGGTGCTACTCGCGGCCCATACCGACAGTCCAGGCCTGCAGTTGAAGCCCCATTCAGCGGAGTTCGTCGATGGACTGGTACAGGTTCCGGTGGAGGTGTACGGCGGACCGATCCTGTCCTCGTGGCTGGATAGAGACCTCACCGTGGCCGGACGGATCGTCATCCACGACGACCAGGGAACACTGCGCACCGTCCTGGTTGCCGGCAAGCGGCCGGTGGCGATCATTCCCAATCTGGCAATCCATTTGAACCGTGAAGTGAATGAGGGCTTCGCCTACAATCGTCAGGACCATCTCAAGGCGTTACTGGGACCGGTAGCAGGAGCAGCCGCGACAGATTCAGCGACCGATTCCGCGACTCCCAGCGGTTCGGCAGAGTCCTGGATTCGCGATATGGTCGGTGAGCTCGCGGGAGTAGACCCGGAGTCCATCGTAGATATCGAGCTGTTTCTCGTGCCCACAGAGCCGGCCAACCTCCTGGGAGCTGGAGGACTCATCGCCAGTCCCCGGATCGACAACTTGGCGGGTGCCTTTTCGGTACTGCAGGCGATGTCCGACGGATCACTCACCGCACCTCATACCCAGGGAGCGGTGTTCTTTAACCACGAGGAGATCGGGAGTGCCACCAACGTTGGTGCCGCCGGGGCGCTCCTGGAAACGGTGCTCCACCGGACGGTCACGGCACTCACGGGAGATGGGGCCGATCTGGACCGCGTACTGGCGCGCTCGGTACTGGTTTCTAATGACGCCGCC
>JAWOCO010000308.1:0-5379 GCA_046483765.1 Alkalispirochaeta sp.
ACGGCCTCCCACCGCCTCGGCGATGATCTGGTGCCCCAGGCAGATCCCCAGCACCGGAAGCTCTCCCAGGAGTTCCCGCGTCTGAGCCACCTGGTGCTCCAGGACCGCGGGGTCACCGGGGCCGTTGGACAACAGCACCGCCTCGGCGCCGGTGGCGCGAATCTCCGCGGCGGTGGCGCTGGACGGCAGGATCGACAGGCGACAGCCCAACGTCTGGAGCTCCCGGATGATGTTGGCTTTGGCACCGCAGTCATAGAGTGCCAGGTGCGGTCCGGTGGCGCGCTCCACACCGGCGACGGCACCGCTGCCGCCGTGTACATCGAGGGGAGCCATCGTGCCTACCTGCCCCAGCAGACCGCGTCCCTCCATGGCGGGGAACCGCGCAAGCCGCGCGGCCAGCTCAGCATAGGTAGGTTCCGGTGCGGCAGCGGACTTGGGGGAGGCAGCGGACTTGGGGGAGGTAGCGGCCTTGGGGGAGGTAGCGGCCTCAGGCGCCGCCAACGCCTCGCAGATGACCGCGTTCTGACTGCCGTGCTCTCTCAGGTGCAACGTCAGCGCCCGCGTATCGACACCGGCGATCCCGGGGATTCCGTTCTCCCGCAGGTACGCGTCGAGATCGATCCTTCCCGCGGGAACCGGGCCTCCGTAGAGCTCTCGCACCACCAGACCCGCCGGCTTTACCGACCGGCTGCGCCCTTCCTCAGGCCCACCCTCCGACCACGCCGCATCGATGCCGTAGTTACCGATGTGGGGATAGGTCATCGCCACGATCTGGCCGGTATAGGAGGGGTCCGTGAGTACTTCCGGGTACCCCGACATGGCGGTGTTGAACACCACCTCCCCGAAATGGGCCAGATAGGTGCCGGCCTCTCCGCTATCCAGAAGCGCCAGAGCCTGTTCTCCGGTAAGCGGCGGCGCACCAAAGGCGGTACCCGCAAAGACACGACCATCGGATAGCACCAGCACTGCAGATTTCTGTGGGTCCACGGCACACCCTCCTCTTGCGCGGCATTGTGCCGATCCCCGGCGGGAAGTACAAGGCGCTTTATGCATCTTAGTGCATATTTTTTCCGTTTCTGCGCCTGACTAATCCTGACAAAGCGAGTATACTTCCTCCGTGGCGTTCTATCTCTCACACAAATTTTCCCATGTTGTTCTTGGACCGATTCGCGGGACGTTCCGCCTGATCTACTTTGCGCTGGTATTCTTCTCCGCCAGCCTGGTGGCCCTTGCGATGCAGGCGGCACTCCCCACCCGCGTCTACCGGCGCATGCGCCCCCGCCTCAGCCGAAGACTCGCCCGAGTGGTACTGTTAGCCTCGAATTTCCGTTTGAGATATGTGGGAACACCACCCCCGCCGGGATCGATGATCGTCGCCAACCATCTGAGCTGGGCGGATACCTTTACCTTTCTCAGTCAGCTGGGGTGCCGTTTCGTGGCTACCCATGTGTACGGCTCAATTATGGGATTCAGTGCGGTGCTGCGATCGGTGGGTGTCGAGTTTGTAAACCGCATGAGTATACGAGGGGTGGGTCCGGCGCATCGCCTCATGACCAGAATTCTCCAGCGCCGGGAGTCGCTCATGGTGTTCCCGGAGGGCCGCACCAGCCGCGGCGAAACGGTGCGACCGTTTCGGACCGCCTTTTTGCAGGTGGCGGTGGATCTGGGCATTCCCGTGGCACCGGCCAGTATTCGCTACGTGACGCCACCGGGCTGGCCCCCGGCGAGCGTGGTGGTGGGTTGGGAAGAGTGGCCACCACTCCTGGTACATATCTGGCGCGCATTTCACGTGCCGCGCATCACCTGCGAGATCCGTTACGGCGATCTGGTGGTTTCCGCCGAGAGCCGCCGCGTTCTGACCGAGGAGCTCCACGCTCGCGTAGTGGAACTGTACCGTCCTATGCCGCAACTCGCGGCTGAGGCGTTACGAAAGATCGACGTCCTCTCACAGGTAACTCAGCAGATCGTGTGGGGTGACACCCGTGGTGCCGAGATTCGGGCGCGCCTCGCCGATGGAAGCCACGCGGGAAGCACGGCGTTCACTCAGAATCGTTGAACGCCGCCGCCATTGCGCGCCGGTGAACCTGCCGGTCGCGATCACTGAAGAGCACGAAGCGGATTAACCGCACGGAGTTCAACTCCGAAACGATACCGTGGATCGTTTCCATCGCCAGCTGTGCCGCATCCGCCATGGGATAGCCGAAAGCCCCGGTGGAAATCGCCGGAAAACCGATCGATGCAAGGCCCTTCTCTTCCGCCCTCAGGAGAGAATTGCGGTAGCACGCCGCCAAGAGCTCAGCCTCAGGATGGTCATGGCCATAGACGGGTCCCAGGGTATGGACCACGTACCGGTTGGGGAGGTCTCCCGCACCGGTGATGACCGCCTCCCCGGGAGAGATCGGCGCCAACGGGCGGCATTCTTCATCCAGTTGCGCGCCGGCGGCCCGATGAATCGCTCCCGCCACTCCCCCACCAATGCGTAGTTGCGCGTTGGCGGCGTTCGTGACCGCCTCCAAATCGGATTGCCGGGTAATATCGCCGGTGATGCACTCTACGGTGACACCTTCGCGTGTAATCGATTCAGAACTCATAGGATCTACCCCTCCTCAATCGGGTCGCTCCACCTCGCGCCGGTGACGCAGTGAGGCGAGGCCTCAACACCACCATACGATACCATATGCGGGTCTCCTCGTCAGGACGCGTCCCGACCACCTCAGGAGTCTTCACGCTGGCACAGTTCCAGCAGCACGGAGCCGGTCGATTTGGGATGGACAAAGGCGATCTGCGCGCCACCGGCGCCGTGGCGTGGTTCCTCGTCGATCATGCGCAGCCCAGATCCCAGGACCCGGGCGATGTCTTCACGGATTCCCTCGCTTGCAAGCGCGACATGGTGGATCCCCTCACCTCGGCGTTCGAGAAAGGCAGCGATCGGTCCCCCGCCGTCTACCGGCTCCAGCAGCTCCACCCGGCTGCCACCGGTATGAAAGGTCGCGGTTCGCACCTGCTGGTCCGGGACTTCCTCAATTTCGGGCTCGCCCAGGCCGAGGACGTCGCGATAGAAGGGGATGTGCGTTTCCAGGGAGTGGACGGCAATGCCGATATGGTCTATTCCGTTAATCATCCGTAGCCTCCGTCTGGTTCGTATCGTCCGTGTGATTCGAGTCCTGTATCATCGAACTCATTGCGTCCAGCACCTCCGACAATCGGCGCCGCACCTCTCCAAAGGGAATCTGGCCCGCACCGTTCACCAGATGGTGGCGGCGCACCCACTGCGCAAAGAGATCCCCCGCCAACTGCTCAAGCGCACCCACCAGCCGACGACGACGTCGCTCGGTAAGATCCCCAGATGCCGTCAGGGCGGTAATGCGATCGGTAATCGCCTGATACGCCTGGGCCACGCCGGTGCCGTCACTGGCGATCGTCCGCACGATAACCGGGGCTAACTCCGTCCCCGGCGATACGAGGTTGGCCCGGCGCAGGGATCGCTCCAAGTCGTCAGCCCCGGCGAGGTCCGCCTTGTTTACTACGTAGAGATCTCCGATCTCCATGACCCCGGCCTTCAACGTCTGAATTTCGTCACCGGTGCCGGGATTGAGCACCACCACCACCACATCCGCCACCGACATGATGCCCACCTCGGACTGCCCCACGCCCACCGACTCTATGAAGATCGTATCGAAGCCCGCCGCCCCCAGAACGGTGGCAGCTTCCAGGACCGCAGCGGAGAGACCACCTCCGGCACCCCGGGTGGCCATGGAACGAATGAAGACGTCTCCGTCACCGCTGTGGTGGGTCATGCGCAGTCGATCGCCGAGCAGCGCCCCTCCGGAGAAGGGAGAGGAGGGATCCACCGCCAGCACAGCGACTCGGGCGTGGGCCCGGCGCGCGCTGTCCACCAGCGTGTTAATCAGGGTACTTTTGCCCGCTCCTGGGGGACCGGTGAGACCGATAATCCGGGGCGGCTCGGCGGTATCGGTGGCCTCGCCCAGGCGCCGCAGCAGCTGATCCCGTCCAGGTTTTCCCGCCTCCACCGCGGAGATCGCCCGGGCGATCGCGCGGGGGCGTCGCTGGAGTACCCCCGCCGCCAGGCGCTCGATCGTCTCATCCGCTTCGTGCGTCACAGTGATGAGTGCTCTTGGACCGCGCCGGGGCGGGTCTCTTCAATGAAATCGATCACCGCCTGAATCGGGGTACCCGGCGGAAACACCGCCTGGACTCCCGCGTCCTGCAGCGCATAGACGTCGTGGTTGGGAATAATCCCCCCACCAAAGACGATAATATCCTCGGCCTCATGCTCGCGCAGCAGTTCTACTACCCGTGGAAACAGCGCCATATGCGCCCCGGAGAGCAGACTCAGACCGACATACTGCACGTCTTCCTGAATCGCCATGTCCACGATCGCCTCGGGAGTCTGGCGGATGCCGGTGTAGATCACCTCATAGCCGGCATCCCGGAGCGCCCGGGCGACATACTTCGCACCGCGGTCATGTCCGTCGAGGCCCGGCTTGGCAATCAGAATTCGTACTGCCTCACTCATATCATCTTCCATTACGATTCCTCATACCACCGATTCCTCATACCACCGTGTGCTGACGATACTCGCCAAACTCGTTCCGCAGCGTGTCGCAGATCTCCCCGAGAGTGGCGTACTCCCGAACCGCCGCGATGATCGATTCCATAAGGTCAGCCGCTTCGTCCTGCGCGGCAGCGGTGAGATCGCCGAGCGTCCGCGCCACCGCATCCTCGTCCCGCCCATCCTTCACCGCGCCGGTGCGCGCGATTTGGGCGTCATGGACGTCTTGATCGTGGGACATGATGTCCATGCAGCTGTCCCCCAGCCCTTCATGGATATTCATCCCCACGATGAGACGCTCCTTCTCCTCGATCTGGCGCTGGTAGTGGTAGGCCGCCTCTTCGATCTCACTCTGGGGCGTTCCCCGTTCGATCGCCGCCGGCATGCCACCCTCACGATCGATGCGGTCCAGATACTCCTGCGCTCGCGACTCGAGCTCATCGGTGAGTGCCTCCACCGCGTAGGAACCCGCCAGGGGATCCACGGTATCGGCGACGCCGCTCTCCAGCGCCAGAATTTGCTGCGTCCGGAGGGCGATCCGCACCGAGTCCTCGGTGGGCAGGCTCAGCGCCTCATCCCGGGAGTTGGTATGGAGGCTCTGCGCCCCGCCGAGCACCGCTGCCAGGGCGTGCAATGTTACCCGAACCACGTTGTTATCGGGCTGCTGCGCCGTGAGACTGGCGCCACTGGTCTGCGCATGAAAGCGCATCGCCTGAGACTTGGCAGACTGTGCCCCGAAGCGCTCCTTCATGATTCGCGCCCACATCCGCCGTGCAGCCCGAAACTTGGCCACTTCCTCCAACAGA
>JAWOCO010000332.1:0-13736 GCA_046483765.1 Alkalispirochaeta sp.
TACGGAGCAAGCGGTTCTCGACTATGCGGAAACGGCTCAGGCGTCCCTGGGTGAATTGAAACGCGCTGGAGAATCGCGCGAATCGCTGAGCCAACAGATCACTGAAGCTGAGCAGGGTGTCGGACGATGGGCTCGAGAGATCCATGCTGCCCGTACTACTGCGGCGGAGACCTTGCAGACACGTGTCCGGAAGGTACTTGCCGATCTAGCTATGGGGCAGGCGGAGTTTGTCGTGGACATTGCCACGCGGACCAACGACGCCGGTCGGCTCGTATGCGGCCCACAAGGGGCAGACCGGGTGCGGTTCCTGATCAGTACCAATCCGGGAGAGGAGCCCCGTCCGCTGTCCAAAATCGCCTCCGGCGGTGAGATTTCGCGGGTGATGTTGGCGATTAAGACGGTGGTTGCTGCTGTGGATGACGTGCGGAGCCTCGTGTTTGATGAGATCGACACCGGCATCGGAGGACAGGTGGCATTGGCGATTGCTGCTCATATGGCGGAATTGGCCCGCCATTCCCAAGTGATCGCTATAACCCACCTTGCGACGATCGCCGTTCGCGCCGATAATCATATAGTCGTGGAAAAGAGTGTTCATGAGGGTAACACTCGTATTTCGGTGCGACCCGTCGTTTCCGATGACCGTGAACGAGAAATAGCCCGCATGCTTGCGGGAGACGTTGAAGAAAGTCATAGCATCGAACACGCCCGGGCGCTGTTGGATCGGTATCAAAGAGAAGCTGATGGCAAAGATTAGTAACGAGGCTCGACAACAGTATTTTGACCGCATCAAAGAGTATAAACAAACTTCCGAGGCGATCGTTCAACGAGAGAAGAGCCTCCTGAAGGTTGTCCGCGGCCAATCGCCGGGCGTGGCGTACAAGTACCTGGCGCTTGCCGACGAACGCTTGAACCTGGCGTCCTACTATCTGCTGCAGAACTCTCTCTCCGTATCGCTGCTGGGAGTGAAAAACGAAGCGTTTCTCAACGATGCGCGGAAGAGTTGCTACCAAGCGGTAATCTATGTCGAAGAAGTTGTGTCCAACTATGTGGATGTCGCGTTTTCCGATTACTCGGATCTGTTGGAGCAGATCGACGGATTCGAGGACGAAAAGCGCTATCACCTCGTTCGCAAGATCGGATTCACGATCGAATCGGTGGAAGAAGCGTTCGGCGCTAACTCGAAGTGGCGCTGGTCCTTCGTTGAGCTGGAAGGGCGGTACGCTGCCGTGGCCAAAAACCTCATTAATTTCAAGACGTTTGTGGCGGGAATGGATCCTCGCGTAGACGGGTATCAGGCGCGCATGGGCCACCTGGACCTCGCTCAGGATCTGCTGACCAAAGCGGCGGACCGCTACCGTGAAAAATACGAGCTTTCTACCTTGCGCATAGATGATTTCAAACACGCCATCGCGTTCCTGGCAGCCCTGCGCCGGATTCACATCCTGCTCGGGGATGCGGAAAAGGCCGAGGAAGTCAAGAAGAAGATGGATGTCTGGAAGTCTAAGATGGAGACAGACGAGAAGTCTCAGGCGGCACAGCGGAAACGAGCGGTCAAATAGTTGTGGATGGGTTTCTCCGGGTATTCCTGGCAGTCTTAGTGGGTGCGGTGGTGGCCATGGGCATCCCCCGCGAGATCGGACGGGAGTCGCGCTGGCAGGTGGCGTGGGAGCAAACCGTGGACTCCTCCGCAACTGTTACCACCGAAAGTGCCCCGTCTGAGGCAGACACTGACTACTTTCCCGCGGAAACCGACCGCCGATTTGCACTGTTAGACAGCGCCACCGGTACAGTGGTGGCGGCAGGACTCAAGACTGACGTGTTTCACGCCTCCTCCCAGGCGATGATCAATCAGGCGACAGAGGCGCCGCGCTGGGCCGTCCAGTCCTGGGAAGGTCGCATGTTGCGGGTAGTGCCGCGACGTGGAGTCCCGCAGCTCCACGGTGAGACACTACTGCAATTCTCTGATGACTCGATGGTCTATGGGGACTCGGTCACCAGCGGGGAGCAGTGGGAGGCGACACTTCCGAAGAATCCCACGGTGTATGACCTGGCGCACGACTCCGCAGGAGATGCGTGGTTTGCGGTGGGTACCCTGGAAGGAACGGTTCTCCTCACGGCAGGTGGCGCTGGCTTCGACGGGGAATGGCGCCATACCCTTGAGCTCGACGCGCAGGAACAGGCTACTACCGGGATTTATGGTATTGCCGTGGCAGCTTCGCGGAGCCGCTCGGACACTTCCTCCCGTCCTCCGTCAGTGCATCTTCTGCACGGACTCAACCACCAGGCGCTCTCACGCCTCGACTTTCGCGCAGATGGCACGGCGGATCGCGTTGAAATCGGGCGAATTTCCGAAGAGTACGCCACCCGGGGACCGCGAAAGCTGATTTCACTAGGAGAGGACCTGCTGGTAACCGCGCTCAAGGGCGCGTTGTTTGTTCTGCAATCCGGCGATCAGCGTACCTCCACGATTCCCGTGCCGGCGCTTGTGGATCTCTCCGGTATTGGCAGGTCTCCGAACAGTCTGGTAGTGGCTACCGGGCATGGCGAGCGAGGACCTATTATCCTTTCCGGCACGGCAAACCTCTCCACGGTAGCTCCGTGGGAGCTATCAGACTCCTCTCTCCAAGCCGCCGTTCTCCGGCGGAGCACTTCGGAGAGCACGGTGGTAGTGCAGCGGGATGATCGGTTAGTCGGGCTCGAATTGACGCTATGAGTATGTTGCTGTTTCGCGCCCCGCTCGCCCCACGAATCCCGCGCACCGTACGGGCTATCTTGGTGGTGTGTGTCCTGCTCACGGCCCACGCTGTTTCGGTTCCGGCGCAATGGCAGTGGCCTGTGCCGGAGGACTCGCCGGAGTCGTCGGAACTGCGCCAGGACACGGTCTCTCCGTGGTGGCGCGTCTCAGGACCCGCGGCGGACAATAGCAACCTACGGACCTATCGATTCCTCTCCTCAGGGGATGTGCTGTACCACGACACCGGCCTTCCTGGAAGCGGAGGTGCTCATACGGTTCCTCGCACCGAAGATCTGGTCATCGTAAGACATGAAAATGGCTTTTGGACGTTCTACGCGGGAGAAGATCTGCATCGGACAGGTTCATCCTGGTCGCAGGGAGATACGATCGATACGCGATCCACATTTCAGGCGGAGGGGGCGGTCTCCTTTGCTATGTATGATGCGGAACGCAAAATGTTTGTGAATCCCCGGGCGGTTTTGCCGACGCGACCGGATCTTCCGGAGGATCGATTGCCGGTGGTTGGGTTCCTCCAGGACGGCGAACTCACCCTCTCCCGGAACCTTACCGCGGGAACGGCGCAGTTCGTAGTGCTCGAGGAGTGGCTGCAGCCGCTCGAGCTTCCCCGGCGGATCTTTGTTCTGGTTGATGGTCTGGTCCAGGCGGAGGTCGACTTTACCTTTCCCGAGGAGATTGCGGAACGAATGACCCCCGAGGGGCATGTGCAGCTACTCCCGTTGCGCCTCGATCCGGGGCTAACCCTGGTGGAAGTTGAGTCCCACCGGTTCGACGGTAGCGTCGAACGGAGGACAATCCCGATTCGTGTGCCGGAGTCTGTAGTACTTGACACTCCTTAGGGCATTTTCCACAATTGGCCGATGCTTCTGGAGATGATCCGATGATCCGTAAACGGCTGGAGGAGCTCTCTCTGGAAGCGCTTCTTCTGGTAGCTTCCCAAAATGGCCTGGAACCAGAGCCAGATCTCCGTCGAGATGAAGTGATCGATCAGTTGACTGAGCTGATCGTTGAGAACCGGGAGGAGCGCGAGTCCGCCAATTCCGTAACCGTCAAGATCCAGCAGAAAAAATATGCGCTGCTGCGAGACGATGAGGCTCCTCTGTCTCAAGACAAACTCGATGAGATTGAGCTTCCCCACCGGTATGAGATCAACCGGATTACGCTGATGCTGCGGGATCCGCGCTGGGCATTTACCTATTGGGACGTGAGTTCCGGCAAGATCAAGGAATACCAGGAATCTGCTCGATTCGACGGTCTGTATTTGCGGGTACTCGAGTTGGAAGGGCATACCCAGGAGTTGCGTATTCGCGATTCTTTCGAGATACCGGTTCAGCTCAATGATTCGAGCTGGTATATCTATCTGCCGCGACGTGAGACCTCCTACAGAATCCAGCTGGTGGCGCGCAATAATCACCGTCGGGAACTCCTGGCGGTATCGAACGAGGTCTACGCGCCCAACGATCGCATCCCAGTATCCCCGGGGAGTCTGGACCCGCACCGCATGGCGCTGTATGAATTGTGCGGACTGGAATACCTGGAGTCGACGCCCTTCGACGAAGAGGTTCCTGATCGGGACCAGGAAGTTTCATGAGTACCGGAAAGTCGATTCTGCTGCTGCATTCCCATCTACCCTTGGTACGCCATCCTGAATACACCTCCTTTCTCGAGGAGCGGTGGCTGTTTGAGGCGATCAGCGAAACCTATCTGCCGCTACTGCGGTCGATGCGGAACCTGGATGAAGATGGTATCCCCTTCGAACTGGCGATGTCGTTTTCACCGACGTTGAGTTTCATGCTGCAGGATGAGTTTCTCCTCGAGCGCTATGCATCCTATGTCACCCGAAATATCGAACTGGCGGAGCAGGAACTGGTACGCACCCAGGATGATCCCCAGCAGCAGCGGCTCGCTGAAATGTATCACGCCCGCTATACGCAGGATCTCGTTGACCTGAACGATACGTACGAGCGAAACATCCTCAAAGGGTTTAACTATTTTGCCAAACGGGGTCACCTGGAGCTGTTGGCCACCGCGGCGAGTCACGCGTTCCTTCCCAACTTTCGTAACTTCCCGGAGACGGTGCGGCTGCAGATCGATCTGGGTGTCGAGTGTCATCAAAAGAACTTTGGCACTCATCCGCGGGGTTTCTGGTTGCCGGAATGCGGATATTACGAGGGACTGGACGAAATCCTGGGGGACGCCGGGATCGACTACTACGTCAGCGCGGCACATGGTGTTTTGTTTGGTGCCCCGTCGCCGGCGAACGGCACCTACGCGCCGGTGAGCACCACGGGGGGTGTGACCGCCTTTCCTCGTGATGTCTACACCGCTACCTGGGTGTGGTCTTCAGAGCAGGGGTATCCCGCCGACCCCGCCTATCGGGACTTCTACCGGGACATCGGCTATGACTTACCCTTGGACTACGTCCGTCCCTATATTCACGATGAGGACATTCGGATCGATACCGGCTTTAAGTACCACGCCATTACCGGTAAAACGGATGATAAGCAGCTCTATGATCCCGATGCGGCCCATGCCCGGGTCCAGGCGCATGCGCGGGACTTCTATCACCGTCAGCGAGAGCACGTGGGACGGCTACGGGAGGTGTTGCCTGCCGTGCCGGTTATCACCAGTCCCTTTGACACGGAGCTCTTCGGGCATTGGTGGTTCGAGGGACCGCAGTGGCTGGAAGAGCTCTTTCGCGTGGCTCACACTGAGCAGACGGCTGCCCATAATGGTGATGATGCCATGGGGACGCTGGAGATGGTGACGCCCTCCCACTATTTGCGGGACCACGGAACTGCGGAACGGGTAGAGCCGACCTTTTCCAGTTGGGGTAGCCGCGGCTACGCCGAGGTTTGGATGGATGGTTCTAATGATTGGATCTACCGCCACGTCCACCAGGCGATTGACCGCATGGGAGAGCTGGTGGCTCGGTTTCCCGATGAGGGCGGACTCAAAGAACGCGCCCTGAATCAGGCTGCCCGGGAGGTGATCCTGGGAATGGCTTCAGATTGGCCGTTCATCATGAATGCGCAGACGGTGGTACCGTACGCTACTCGGCGTGTAAAAGAGCATCTACTCAATTTCACCCACGTGTATGACGCACTGTCACAACGGAATATGGGGACGGAATGGCTCACGGCTCTGGAGAAGAAACACCCCATCTTTGCGCACTTGAACTATCGTCGCATGAAGCTGGCGTCGGTAGAGACAATTCGCCACCTCATGTAGCCGGCAAAACTCCACTCCATCGCTGAATGATCAATTCATGCCGGTATTCCCCAGGGAAACCGGCTTTTTTTTGGGTCTAACCGCCATAATTGACAAACAACTATCCACCTGTGTAGTGGTTTTCCGGATACACCGATTATTCTCGCAGGAATTCTGTCTACAAACGTTGACATCCGATGGGATCAGTCTACTATATACAAAGAGTGGGAAAAAGTGGGAAAACATAGGTGAAAGTGGTAGATAGGGGATGATAACTGGGCAGTATCGCAACGCTCTGGACGACAAAGGACGGATCATGGTTCCGTCCAAGCTCCGCTCAGAGGTTCCGGGTAACACCCTGGTGATCACCTCCGGTATCGACCACTGTCTGTGGCTATTTCCACCGCAGGAGTGGAAGCAGCTTTCCGATAAGTTGATGGAAGCTGCATCCCCCTTTTCCCGGAGGGCGCGGCTGTTACAGCGGCGAATAATCGCACCGGCACAGGAGGTGGAGCTGGACAAAACGGGACGTATTCTGATCCCGCCGTTCTTAAAAGAGACGGCAGGACTCAAAAAGGAATGCGTCATGCACGGTATCAAAAAATACATCGAGATATGGGATGTGGATGAATACGCAGCGTACCTTGACGAGAACGAAGATGAGTTTCAGGAGGCGGCCGAGGAACTGGGAGGGTCCGTCTCTTTCTTCTAACGATGTCTGTTGAGCACATGCCGGTCATGGCGGAGCGGGTGATGGAGTATTTCGCTCCGTTTCCGCCGCGCGGCCGCCTGTGTGACGGGACATACGGAGGAGGCGGCCATACGGCCCGTCTTCTGGAACTCTGTACGCACTGCACCGTTACGGCGATCGACGCCGACGGCGAAATGATTCGCCGCGGACGGGAGCGTTGGGGTGATACGCAGCGGCTTACCCTAATCCATGGATGGTTCGACGAGGTGTTGCCGAGCTTGCAGCCACAGGATCGGATTCTCCTGGACGTCGGGGTGTCTATGTTTCATCTCCGCGAGGCGGAGCGCGGCTTTTCGCTTAGAGAGGACGGCCCGTTAGATATGCGTTTGGACGCGTCGCAGGACGCGGAGAGCGCCGCAGAACTGATCGGCAGAATCGGTGAGGCGGAGCTGGCGGACGTACTTTATCTCTACGGCGAAGAACGCTATGCGCGACGGATTGCGCGCGCAATTCTTGAGCAGCGCTCAGAGGGTATTGAAACCACGGGCCAGTTGGCCGAGGTGGTAAAGGGGGCAGTGCCTCCCAAGTATCGCCATGGGCGAAACCACCCGGCGACTCGGACGTTTCAGGCGTTGAGGATTGCGGTCAATGACGAGCTTCGACGAATCGAACGCGCAGTGCCGACCGCGGCGAACCGTCTGACCCCGGGGGGGCGGCTCGCAGTGATTACCTTTCATTCGCTGGAAGACCGCATCGTGAAGCATACGTACCGCCGTCTCGCGGGGCGCGCCGGCGACGAGGATCGCGTACCACTGGTGAAGCATCCGACTCAAAAACGTTCGACTGTCGACCGCAGTCGGCCGATGTATGAAGAAGAGGGACAGTTTCGGTTGCTCACGCGTAAACCGGTTGTTCCCACCGAGCAGGAAGTTGCGTCCAACCCAGCGTCTCGAAGTGCGAAACTTCGTGTGCTGGAGCGCACCACAGGAGAACGCTCCGAATGAACGATACAAGACGGTGGATAATCGGTTTCTCACTTATTTTGATCGTACCCATGCTTTTTGTGGTGAACGTGTGGCAATCTCACCGGTTTGTCAGTCTGCAGCAGGACCTGGAGACGATCCAGAATACTCATTTGCAGCTCCTAGAAGAGAACAAGCGGTTGGTTGTGGGGATTGCCGGTCTGCGGTCTCCAACACGAGTTCGCACGATCGCGGAAGAGGATCTGGGGCTTTCCCCGGTATCGGCGGATCGTATTCAACGCATAGAGATCGACGGAGGCAGCCGTGGGCAGTAGCGCGTTCCCACCTTTGGAACAGCTATCTTCCATTCTATCAGCCCGTCACGAGAGCTTCGACGGAAGCGCTACCCCAGAATCGGTGTGCATAGACTCGCGCCATTGCCGACCGGGAGCGCTGTTTTTCGCGCTGCCCGGAGAGCGGAGCGACGGCCACCGCTATGTTGGGGCTGCGGCGGAAGCCGGCGCCTGCGCTGCGGTGGTTCGCGAATCCACCGCGCCCGATGGTGCGGCATGGCCGCTACCGGTACTGGTGGTGCCCGATGCCCTGGTTGCGCTCCATGATCTGGCAGCCTGGTACGTGGATGAGCATCTCTCCCGCACTACGGTACGGATTGGGGTCACCGGAAGCAACGGCAAGACCACGACCAAAGAGATGCTGGCCGCGATCCTTCGCGATACCGATAGCTGCTTTGTTTCCCACGGAAACTACAATAGTGAGACAGGGCTTCCGCTCTCCGTCTTTGATACGCCCCGAGACGTACGCTTCGCCGTCTATGAAATGGCCATGAGCCGTCCCGGGGAGATCGCGGCTCTCGCGCGCATCGTTCGGCCCCAGCATGCGGTGATTACCCATATCGGCACGGCCCATATCGGATACTTGGGCAGCCGCCAGGCGATTGCCGTCGAGAAGAAGCAGATCGCGGCCTATTTTACCGGGAGTGAGACGCTCTACATTCCGGAAGATGATGACTTCCGGGAGTTCCTCGCCGTCGATGTTGCCGGGACCGTGGTCGAAACGGGACCCAGATCGCAATCAGCATCCCTCGAGGTCGATTCTGGGGAGTATCAGGCGGTTGTACGCATCGGAGATCGCCAGGCAAGGCTTCCGATACCCGGGCGGCACAACGGGCGCAACGCGCTCCTGGCGCTGGCGGTGGCGCAGAACCTGGGGGTCGGTCTTGATTCCGCCCTCTCCTCACTCCAGCAGATCTCGCTTCCTGAAGGTCGTAGCCAGAAAATTGTGGCCCATGGCATTACGATAATTCACGATGCCTACAACGCGAATCCCGGTTCCATGGTGGCGGCGATCCAGATGGCTGAGGAAATGGGCGCCACCATACTTATTCTGGGAGATATGTACGAACTGGGAACGTTTGAGGAAGCCGGCCATCGCGAGGTGCTGCAGGCAGCGCTCTCCTCATCAGCCCGGCTGATTTGCTGCGTTGGGGAGCGTTTTGGCGCCACGGTGGCGGAGGCATCTGGTACCGACCAGTCTGACCGGGTATTAGTCGTCTCGTCCGCCTTAGAAGCGCGCGATGCGATCCGTCCTCATCTGGCAGCGGGGGATACGATTCTCTTGAAGGGAAGCAGGGCCGTTGCCTTGGAGCAGCTCATCGAAAGCCTCACTGCGGGAGGTGCTATTCGTGCTTAAGGAGCTGCTCTTTCCCCTGACCCAGTATTTCACGCCATTTAACGTCTTCCAGTACATCACCTTTCGCGGCGCCTATGCGGCGGTGACCTCCTTGCTGATTACCTTCACGCTAGGGCCCTGGACGATCCACAAGCTTCACCAGCTTCGCTTTGGTGAGGAGATCCGTAGCGACGGTCCCGAGACGCACCGGTCTAAGTCGGGAACTCCCACCATGGGGGGCCTGCTCATGATCATTTCCATCGTCATTTCCGGCATTCTTTGGATGGACATAAACTACGTCTATACCTGGATCGGGCTGCTGGCGGTGCTCGGATATGGGAGCATCGGCATGATCGATGACCTCCGCAAGATCCGACAGAAAAACAAAGATGGTCTCAGCGGGTGGTACAAGATTATCGGCCAGGTGGGTATCGCCACCGTGATCGCGGTGCTGCTGGTATCGTTCGGCAACGAAAATGCTACCAAACTCTACGTGCCGTTCGTGAAGAATGCCGTGGTGGACTTGGGCTACTGGTACGTCCCCTTTGCCGTGGTGCTTCTCGTGGGTACCTCGAATGCCGTGAATCTTACCGATGGCCTCGATGGCTTGGCCACGGGACTGGTGCTTATGGTGGGGCTCACCTTTGCGGTGCTGTCCTACGTCACCGGCCGGGTGGACTACGCCGGGTACCTGCAAATCCCCTATCTGCCGGGGGGCGGCGAGATCGCGATCCTGAGTCTCGCGGTAGTGGGCGCCTGTGTGGGATTTCTGTGGTTTAACGGCCATCCGGCGGAAATCATGATGGGCGACACTGGGAGTCTTTCGCTGGGAGGCGTGGTGGGAGCGTTGGCGCTCATGACCAAGAAAGAAATCCTGTTGATCGTGGTGGCCGGGGTCTTCGTGATGGAGGCGGGGTCGGTGATCATTCAGGTGCTGTCCTTCAAATTGACCGGGAAGCGCGTCTTTCGCATGGCTCCGATTCACCACCATTTTGAGTTGCTGGGATGGCCGGAGAGCAAGGTTGTGCTCCGGCTGTGGATTCTGGGAGGGCTCTTTGCGATTCTGAGCCTGTCAACCTTGAAGATACGGTAATGGCGATGGCAGGACGCGCCTTCTTTGCGGATCAGATCGATTCTCAGGATCATCGCTTGGATCCCGTGTTTATCGCTCTCGTGGTGGCACTGATCATACTGGGACTGGGTATGCTCTGGTCCGCGTCCTGGTTCCGTGCCCAGCAGTTGTACGGAGAGCCGCTGCGTTTCGTGTTACGCCATGCCCTCTGGATGGCGACGGGAATCGTCGTAATGGCGATAAGTGCGGTGGTTCCTTTGTCTTGGATTCGTCGGTTGTTGCCGCTGATCGTCTTGAGCTCCGTGGTGGTATCGCTGCTCACCTTCGTTCCGGGAATCAGCGCCCGTTACATGGGGGCGCGGCGGTGGATCATCATTTTCAACGTATCGTTTCAGCCGTCGGAGATTCTGAAGGCCACCATGGTGATCTATTTGGCTCATATTCTCGCTCGACGAGAAGGGGAGTTTGAGGAGCCGTTACAGTCATTGATACCCCCAACGATTATCGTTGCCGTATTTGCCGGAATAGTCCTGCTGCAAAACGACTTCAGTACCGCCGTGTTCATCGGCCTGGTGGCGGCGGCGATGTTCTACGCCGCGGGGGTTCCCAACCGGTACTTCGCCGGACTGTTTGCCCTGGCCGTGCCGCTAACGCTGATTTCGTTATTCACCCGGGAGCATCGGGTCCGGCGGATCATCGCGTTTCTCAACCCGGGGTACGACCCCTCCGGCAGTGGCTACCAGATCCTTGCCGCCCGCCGCGCGTTGGAAAACGGAGGATTCTGGGGCGCCGGAATCGGACAGAGCACCCGGAAGTTTGGTGGACTTCCCGAGGCGCAATCAGACTTTCTGTTTGCGGTAGCCGCCGAGGAGCTGGGTTTCGTCGGGGTCATGATAGTGGTGGGACTGTTTCTCCTACTCTTCGGCCGGGGCCTCTACCTGGCGCGACGTCAGGACGACTGGTTCCGATCGCTTCTCATCTTTGGATTGAGCACCAGCATCTTCCTGCAGGCGCTGCTTAATATCGCCGTAGTGGCCGGCGCCGTCCCGGCAACGGGGATTCCGTTGCCGTTCTTCTCGGCCGGCGGCTCCTCGCTGGTCATCACGTTTGCCATGTGTGGATTGATCCTTAACGCCTCCGGCGGCGAACGCCAGGAACGCCGCTTTTCCATGGCGGGGGTAGACGGTCGAATATGGGAAGGTTCTCGTGGCTGAAGCAGCGATCCATCGACGACCGCGACGCGCCACGGGTCCCTCGTCCGGCTCCCGCTTTCTGCTGATCCTGGCGGTGATTCTGAGTTTTGTGCTCGCCGCCTACGTCATGGCGGTAACCGTCGTGCTGCCGTGGGTGCGGATATCCCGCGTGGTGGTCCAGGCCGACTTCGACATCGATCGACAGGCCCTCCTTGACCTGGCGGGCCTGGACGGTTCACGGTACTACTTCGGAGTGCGGCCCGAGCGGGTGGCATCCCGCGTCGAGGAGCATCCCCTGATCCGGTCGGCGTCCGTGGAGCGGGTGTTTCCCAATACGGTGCGGTTGGAGCTGCTGCGGCGTCGCGCGATAGCGACGGCGGTAATGAGTCGCAGTGGGCGAAGCGTTCCCGTTGCGCTGGATGAGACGGGAATGATCTACGATAGTGGCGCTCACCTGGCAGACCGGGATGTGCCGGTACTGTCGGGAATCGGCTTTGAAGGTGATGTGGTGGGGAATCGCCTCCCCTCCGGTCTGGAGCCGCTCATGCGGAGTCTGCATGAGCTGCGCGTGTCATCACCCGAGATCTACGGACTGATCTCCGAACTCCACGTGGAAAATCGCGGAAGCGATGGCTTTGATGTGCTGATGTATACTGAGGGGTTTCGGGTGCCGGTACGCATGAACGGTACGATTGACAAAAACACCGGTACCTACGCGCTCATGGTGCTTGATGTGCTCACGCAACGGGGAGAGGCAGAGGATATTGCCGAGGTTGATTTCCGGTCGGGAGAGATCGTCTACCGGATGAAGGAGGACGTCAGTGGCCGCTGATGACATGATCGTCGGGCTCGACATCGGAACCAGCCAGATTACCGCCGCTATCGCCGAGTACGACGATAACGGCGAACTCGAAATTATCGGGATCGGTACCGCCCCCTCTTCCGGTCTCCGGCGCGGGGTCGTGATCAATATCGAAGCCACGTTACGGAGCGTGGTGGATGCGATCGAAGCGGCGGAGCAGATGGCCGGCCGTGAGGTGAAGCGCGTGGTCAGCGGTATCGCGGGCAGCCATATCGAAGGCCTCAACTCCCGCGGTGTGGTGGCGGTCACCGGGAAGGGACGCGAGATCACCTCCGGGGATGTGGACCGCGTCATTGAGGCCGCCAAGGCGGTCTCCATCCCGATGGATCGGGAGATTCTGCACGTAATCCCGCGGGATTACGTCATCGACGAGCAGAGTGGAATCAAGAACCCGCTGGACATGATCGGGGTTCGCCTGGAAGTCGAAGTTCACATGATTACCGGCTCCGTCACCGCGGCGCAGAACCTGGTGAAATGCGTCAATCGGGCGGGATTCGAGATCCAGCAGGTCGTCTTCAGTTCGCTTGCCGCGGCGGAGGCGGTCCTCTCGCAGGATGAAAAAGAGCTCGGGGTGATCGTGATCGATATCGGTGGGGGAACCACCAACGTGCTGGTCTACCGGGATGGTGCGCCGTACCATAGTTTCGTGCTTCCCGTCGGGGGAGCGCAGATCACCGGAGACCTGTCAATCATGCTCAAGACGTCGACGGAGTCGGCGGAAATGATAAAACGTGAGGCGGGATGCGCCTACGAACCGCTTGTGGAAGAGGGAGAACCGGTGATCGTACCGGGGGTGGGCGGCAGACCACCGATTCAGGCCTCGCGCGAGCAGGTATGTCAGGTAATCCAACCACGCATGACTGAAATCTTCCGGATGGTTCGCGAGCGCCTGGATCGACAACGACTCCTGGACCGGATCGCCGGAGGACTCGTATTGACCGGCGGGGGCGCCAATCTGCCGGGAGTGGTAGAGCTCGGGCAGGATATCTTCAATCTCGGAGGGCGTGTCGGCCAGCCTGGTCGGTACGGAGGACTCGGGGACAAGTATCAAAGTCCCGAATTCGCCACGGCGGTGGGATTGGTTCTATTCACCCACCGCCTGGGCCGTCTGCGGACGCCGACCAAGCAGGCCCGCACCGGCGGCATGTTACAAGGATTACGCCGCTGGATGAAACACTTCTTTTAGGGTTTCACCAGCGATGAAGCGTATGCACAAGGGAGGGAGTGCATGAACTTTCAAATTTACGAAGACGACTTGTCGATCGCATCGTCGGGGACCAGTCCCACGGTGATCAAGGTCATCGG
>JAWOCO010000342.1:0-4348 GCA_046483765.1 Alkalispirochaeta sp.
ATCTGTTGGAGCGCTACTGTCCCGATGAGGAAGCGCGAAATGCGGTGTTACAGTTTCGCCCCTACATTCTCCGCATGCATGCCGCCGCCCGGGCCATGGGAATTCAGCACGGTACGCTCGAGGGTGATGCCGAGAGTGTGCTTGTGGAGGCGATCGCCACGATCGAGAGCCTGGAGTAGAACGACAGCCCCGCATTTCAATTTGAACAGGTGCGGTCCGACAACTATTTGCGCTCCATGCTGCGCTCTCTTGCCGACCAGTCCACTGCGACCGATGACCCGAAGGAGTCCGATCCATTGCGTGATGAATTGCGGGACGCGATCGACCGCGAAGACTACGAACGGGCCGCGCACATTCGGGATCAGCTGCGGGGTTTCGGAGGGCACGGTTGAGGACACGGTTGAGGTCACAGATGAGGACACAGTCGTGTTGACAAAGAACGGTGAGTCGTTAGACTAAAAGCTCAATACTCTGAGTCTGGGCTGGTAATTTTGAGAATACGACTTACGATCCTGCTGCTGATAGCGTTTTCTATATCTCTACATGGTCAAGATATACAGACCGCTTCCGCGTTTTTTGATGAACTTTCCAACCGGTATGGGGACATCGAAGACTATACCGCTGATCTGACGGTAACCACTGAGAATTCCGAGCTCATCGGAACGATCGAATACCGGATTCCCAATCAGATGCGTATCGATTTTGAGGAGCCCACGGGACAGGTAATGGTCTCGGATGGTGAGACGCTCCAAGTATACATCCCCGAGCACAACGTCACCCTCGAGCAATCACTCCAGCGACGAACCGATGCCGATATCGCCACCATGGCCAATGAGCAGGGACTGACGCTGTTGCGCAGTAACTACAGTATCGCCTTCCTGAACAGTCCGGCGCCGGTTCCGCTGGACGAGGGAGATAGCTCAGATGATGCGGAGATGGTAACCAAGTTGCGGCTCAACTGGCGCACGACCGATCAGGGGTTTCGCCAGCTCATTATCTCCGTAACCGACGACTTTCTGATTCGGCGGATCGTGGGAATTAACGCCAATTACGAGGAGGTTCAGTTTGATTTTGAGAACCTCCGCATCAACGAGGGCATCCCGGGGACCCGCTTTGAATATGAGGCTCCCTCATCGGCCAATACGTTCAGTAATTTTCTCTTTGAAGGGGAGGGCTGACGGTGGAATCGATCGGCGCCAAGCTCTCCAATGCCCGGAATGACAAGGGTGTCAGCATAGAGCAAGCTGCCCGAGACACGCACATTGCCAAGCGCTTCATCGAAGCGATGGAGCAGGAAGATTTTGATCAGTTCCCCGGTGAGGCCTATCTCCTGGGGTTTCTTCGTAACTACGCCGGATATCTCGGGCTGAGTGCCGAAGAAGTTGTTACCCTCTATCACAATATTCGCATCCAGGAGCAACCGGCTCCTATTGACGAGCTTCTTGATCGCTCGCCGTCACCAAAACTGCTGCCGCGGATCCTCATTGGTGCGCTCATTGCAGCGGTGGTTGTGGGGGTGACGATGCTGTTTGTCACGGGAGTCATCTCGTTTCCTGAGCGGCGGGCCGCGGACGCCGAGGTGGAATCGGAGGACGAATCCGACCAGCAGCTGATCAGTCTATCCGACCAGTTTGTAGAACGCCGCTTTATCGCCGGGGATCGCGTTTCAGTGCCGGTAGACGGGGAACAGGCGGTTCTCGAGTTTGTTGCCATTGAAGATCGGATATCGGTGGGGAGTGAAGCAGGCATCGTGCACGTCGGCGATGGTGAGGAGCGGGTGTTAGATCTGACCGGCGAGGGCAGCGGCGATGTGCGCCTGGCGGTGCGTGAGATCTACCTGGAAGACGCGCCGCCGGCGGTGGTCGCGCGCCTTGATCGAGTTGTCAATGGGGAGCGCCTGATTCCTGAAGACAATGAAGGGCAGATGACCGACACCGACGTCACCGATCTTGCCACCGGCATGACCAACGCTCCCGAACGGGAACGCTCCGCCCAGATTATTGCAGAGTTTCCCTCCCAGGAAGAGTACTTCATCGAGGCCGATTTCAGAGGGCTCACGATGTTCCGCTGGGAGGTGGATGACGATCCTCGGGAGGAGCGCTACCTGGACAATGGAGAGCGGGTCCGTACCTCCGTGGAAGATATCGCCCGTATCTGGGCCAGCAACGCCGGCAATGTGCGTCTCCGTATCGCCGGGAATCCCGTGGAACTCGGCGATCAAGGCGAGGTGGTAGCTGCGGTGGTGCGCTGGCGCGAACTGGACGATGCCAACTTCGCGCTGGAGTTACTGCCCCTCTACTGACGAGCGCTGCCTTCGCTGTCCGCTCCGCCGGCCTCCTCCGATTTCGAATTCCCTGCCGCCTGCGTGACCCGGTCTTTCAGTGCGATAAGCCGCGCTCGCTGCTGCGGGGTAAGCGGCGCATGAGTGAGTTCTTCCGCCACCACCGCAAAATCCCGCCGGTACTTCTTAATCTTTAACCGCTTGAGTACGCGCAGCGCGTCATCCCACGCTTCCATCGCAACCAGGGCGTGCGCCGCTTCCACCGGTCCTCCGGAGGCCGCTTCCATGCGCCGCCGTGCGCGCTCCGCTGCCGTCGCTTCTCCCGGTACCGTCACCGATCGGACCCGCAGTTGGCTATCCAGGAGAATCGTCTCTCCCTCGGGCCCGCGCAGTTCGCTGCCCCCCGTGGATACCGTGTCCCGCGTGGAAAGGGTACCCCCATGTTTCGTCCAGAGGGCGGGCACCATAAAGCGGTTGTGCAGTTCCCGCTCCGCCGCCAATTGCTGGATCTCCGCCCGCAGCGCCTCGCGTTCGACCTGATCCTGCCTCCGTCCCCGAAGAACGACAAACAGGTACTCTCGCGTTCCCACCGCGCCCTGGGTGGACTTACCTCCGCGGAACTTGTGGTAGCTGCGATGCAACAGGTGCACCGTATGGGCGCCGTCCTCACTGAGGAGGGAGAGCATCTCCTGGGGACGAATAATGCCGTCGTTGTTGTACGAAACGAGCAGATGACGGGTGCGGATCGCCGAGAGCACAGTCTCCATCGCCTCCAGAGCTGCCCGACCGGCCTGGCGGCAGTGGTCGGAACGGTAGTGGTCGGCGCGAATACCGGCGCGGCTCCCTTGAACCACGGGGCCCGGGTCGTAGTGGTCCCAGCGAACCGCCGAGGTCAGCAGGTGGTAGTTGGCGCCGTACTGGTGGATCGTGTAGGGGGGATCCAGGTAAGTCACGTCGAAGGGGCGTCCATCCTCCGGGTGGGGTAACTCATGGGCGGGGCCCACGTGCATCCGCCCCCGGGGCCCCTCCACCAACGGCAGCGCCTCCAGCTCCACCGGCGCCATAATCCTCCCCAGCGCGTCGCCGCCGCGTCCGCCCCATCCGTGGTGAAAGCCCTTCATCACCCCGGAGGTGTTGTTGTGGACGCTCATCTCCACCAGCAGGCTTGCCAGGAGGATGTCCCGGCGCGCCCGGGCGGCCTCCGGCCCCTGCCGGTCCGCCGCTGCCTGCGGCCCCCGCGGCCCCAACTCTTCCCGGTGGATCGCCGCCGCCATCGCATCGATGCGCAGCGCATTCTCCCGCGTATAGAAGAGCCGCTCCCGGTGGGGGTCGGCGGCTGCGGTATCGGCCGGGGCGTAGTGCCGCGCGAAGTATAGATCTTCCTCGCGCGCGGGGGTGGTGAGGCTGTTGAGGTGGGCCAGCACCGCCGCGTACCCGCCCCACGGCGCAAACAGCCGCTCCACCTCGTCCGGCGTGGTCTCCAGAAAGGCGGTGCCGAAGGGGCCGGTGTAGTCCTCGATGTCTCCGGCGTGTACCTGTAGTCCGGCTACCCGGCCCAGGCGCGCCACCACGCCGGAGCCGGTGAAGGGATCCGCCATCGTGGTGAGCGGGCCGGCGTGGGATTCCAGGTAGCGCAGCCCCTCCCAGATCAACGGCAGCAACGCGCGCTTGTTCCCGATGTAGGTAATGAGGGAGGAGCGCAGAGCGGGATGGTCGGGAAGCTCGGGGCCGATCATGGACCGAATCATGGGGAGCTCCGCGGAGCGTGTCAATCGGGCGATGCCGTGGGGCCGCCCACCTCAGCTGACCGTATCAATCGCCCTTGACGACCACAGGAAAGAGAATTACCCTTGGATAGATACTGACCGGCGGTCACAATCCGCCACGCAGGTCACCGCAGGAGCACGCATCGTGGGTATCGTCGAACGGAGAGAGCGTGAAAAAACCGAGCGCCGCAATACTATTCTCACCAGTGCGGAGGAGCTCTTCTTTCGTAACGGCTACGAGAAGACGCGCATGCTCGAGATCGCTCACCACTGCGAGCTCAGCAAGGGTGCGCTGTATCTC
>JAWOCO010000013.1:0-3182 GCA_046483765.1 Alkalispirochaeta sp.
GTCGGGAATACCGGAGTCGGTTGAGACGCCGGCGCCGGTGAAGACGACCACCCGGCGCGCCTGCTTCAGGGCGGTGACGGTTTCCGTCATGGGATCACTCATCGTGTTGAATCCTCCTGCTGTGTGTTTCCACGGGGCCGATCTCCGGGGGTGGCTCCACGGCGGCGCCCAGCTCGTACAGTTTGCGGGCGGTAGGGAGAATCCGGCGCTCAAAGGATCCGGCGGCATCGTTGAACCGGTCCGCCGCCTGGTTGAGGCCGGCGCCTACCTTATTCAGGTGTTCCGCAAACGGCCCCAAACGCTCCAGAAGTTCCCGCCCCGCCTGCGAGATCGCCTCGGCGTTTTCCGAGAGGCGAACTTGCATCCACCCATAGGCTACCACTCGCAGAAGCGCGAGAAAACTGGCCGGCGCGGTGACCACCACCTTATTGGCCAGGGCGTACTCCAAGAGATCCGGGTCGACGCCGAAGGCGGCGGAGAGCCCACTCTCATACGGCACGAGGAGGACCACAAAGTCGGGGGCGCGATCGAACTGCTTCCAATACGCCTTGCTGGAGAGCGACTGGATGTGACCGCGGAGGGCGGCGGCGTGGCGCTTGAGCGCCTGTCGCGCCAGGTCCGGGGAGGCCGCCTCGTGCGACTCGAGGTAAGCGTTCATCGGAGCCTTCGCGTCCACCGGCATAATGCCCTCCGAAGGAAGGCGCACGATCAGGTCGGGACGGCCGCGGCCCTCGCCGCCGGCGCCCTGCCCCGTGGCCGATCCTGCGCCGCTGCTACCGCCCCGGCCGGCGCCCTGCCCCGTGGCCGATCCTGCGCCGCCGGACGCGCGTCCGGTCTGCTCGCTGAAGTCCACGTGCTCGCTCATGCCCGCTAACTCCACCAGGCGTCGCAGCTGCACCTCTCCCCACTTGCCGCGGACGTTGGGCGCCCGCAACGCCTGATCCAGGGAACTGGTGGCCTGCTGCAGGGAGCGATACTGCTGAGAGATCAACTGGATCTGCTCGGTGATTCCCTGATAGGCGCCCTGCCGCTTTTCCTCAAGCGTGCGGACGTGGGCGTCCAGTTTCTTGAGCTCCTCACTCACCGGCTGCACCAGCCCGGAGATCTCCAGTTTCTGGCTGTTCCAGTCCGCCTTGAGCGTCTGGGAGAACTGCTGGAGATGCGAGCGGCTCTGCTCGGTAAGGGTGTTGGTACTCTGCTGCAGGGTGCGGGAGGCCAGCGATTCAAACGTCTCCCGGAGCGTTTTTTCCGCCTGCTGCAGCCACGCCACCCGCTCCGCGTCGGCGGCGGAGCGCGAACGCAGTTCCGCCACCTCCCCGGTGATCTGCTCCACCCGACGGCGGGCGTCATCGCGCTCAACGGTACGTTCGGTGAGCCGCTCCTTAAGCGACGCAATTTCCGCGGCGGCGCGGGCGGTGGTGGAGGCGCCGCGCAGTCGCATGAACAGCGCCACCACCAGTGCGGTCAACAGGGCAACGGTGGCACCCACGACGATCAGCAGTTCAGGTTGAGACATCGGCAGACTTCCTTTGGAGTATCATCCTATAGCAGGACGGAAAAACGTGTCACGGTGCCGTCAAGAAAACGATTTCACTTTGAAAAATAGCAGTTTCTGCGCTAATATTATGCATACATATGTTTGACGAACACACGTGGGCCACGATCTCCCGGATCGTGGCCGAACGACTCAGATACAGTATCGGAGAGTTGGAACGGCTCCGTCACAACCCTACCGCCAAACTTATCACCGCGATACCGTATATCGCCGGGTGCAGTAACGCGGATCGGATTGGTGCGCAGCATCTGACCACCTATCTCTTAGCCGAAAGTGCTTCGGCGATTTTTGACCACCGTGAAGCGGATGACGGCGATATCTTTGCCCGGTTGGAGCGGATTTCTCACTTCCCCGACGGTAATAAAGACTTGATCACGCGGGGCATGAACCTGCTGGCGCTGATAATGATCGCCGGATATGAGCGTGACGTGCAGACAGATCGATCCCGATCGGTTTATAATCCGATTGGGTCTGGATCCTGGAATGCGGAGGAGATCAGAACTCGCCTCGTACGGCGGGTACGCTCCACCCCATCACCGGAAATGGATCACATTATCGACCTTGAGCACGCATTACGTGGTGACTGGTAAAGATGGACCGCTACAGCGATTCCTCTCCCTTGCTCTCTCGCAGAAAATTAACTATGCGTTCGCGTTCTTCTTTGCCATAAACGCCCTGCAGGATTTCCTCGAGCACGGGGGCTTTGACAACGTCTTCCGCCTGGTGGCCGTGGGAATGGTGGTGGTGTTCCTGGTGCTGGCTCGTTACGACAACCTGTTTATCCGTTACTTCCAGGTAAGTGTCCTCCTGCTGCTCTCGTTTCTGCTCATAGGCGTGAACGATAACCCCTCGGAACTGTCCGGGTTTATCCTGCTCTCCATCGCCCTGGCGGCGGCGTATAAGATGTCGCTCTTTGGGCGGCGGACGGAGCGCGTCCTGGCGATCATGGTTGTATTCACGCTGGCCTTTACCTTCTGGGCGGGGGCGGCCCACAACTTTTCCACGATCCGCCTGGTCAATATTACCAACTTCGTTTTCGTATATCTGGCGCTGCTCTACTTTATCTTTGAGGAGGAGACGCTCTCCCTCCGGCGCCAGCGGGATATCCTCACCCAACAGACCAGTGAACTGCAGCCCTTTGCGGAACTCGGCACCAACGTGGCCGGGCTGGTCCACGATTTTAGAAACGACGTGGCCCGCCTGTACGCCCTGGCCAGCGTGGAGCGTATGTCCGACAATGCCGAGGTCGCCAAGAAACTTGAGCGGTACGCCGATCGTATCAATGAGCGTATCGAGTCGATCCTGTACGTGAGTACCGCAGCGGACCACCCCGAGGTGGACACGATCAACCTGGGAGAAATGTTGCGCCGGGTAGTGTACTACTTCGTCGAGGTCAACCGCGACCTGAAGCACCAGATTGATATCTCCCTCACCGCCCCTCAGGATATCACGGTGATCTCACGCCGGAACGCGCTGTTGGTTATCATAGAAAACGTGATAAAGAACTCCATCGAAGCCACCGACGGCCACCCGGACCGCACCATCGAGATCGGACTCTCCCAGACCGAGGACGGCGCCCGTATTACGATCGATCACTACGGCCGGAAGCTGCCGTGGGATCAGCCGG
>JAWOCO010000117.1:0-4137 GCA_046483765.1 Alkalispirochaeta sp.
TGCGGAGCCCGCCTCCCGCCCGGCCGCCGGCGGCGGGCCCGGCAGCGCCCACCGCGGCGGCGACCACCCCTACGTGGCAGAGATCACCCCCCATGGGATCGAGATCGAGGTGGGCCCCGTGCCGCAGGGCGTAATTCGGGCGGATGTGTTGATTGAGACCGAACAGATCATTAACAGTGTCCTCCGCGCTCTGGACCGCTGGAACCACGACGAGGAGCTGGACATACCGCAAGAGATCACCGTCTACCGCTACATCGGAGATTCCGATTTCCCCCGCGCCCCGGACGGCTCCATCGCCGGCATGATCCACCCGCAGCGGCAGGACCAGGACTTTGTGCCCCTCCAGCCGGGAGACCCGCTGTATCTCAGCTTCGACGGCACGGTCACCACCTACGACGGTCCCGCCGGCGCGGTGCCGCTGTTTGTCAACGAGGCCGCCTACTACGAGAAGCGCGCGGCCCTCACCCTGGCACAGCCGCACCAGCTCCAGACGTGGGGGTAGGGGCCCGTGAATGTGCTTAGAATGCGGAGATAGTGAGCGAAATCACATCCCGATACGTGCCGGCCGGCAGATCCGCGAAGTCCCCGATCACCACCTCAATCGTGCGCCGCTCAAACGGGAATGACGGATCCGCCACCTTTCCCCTAACTTGTTCCACGCGCTTCGTGTTCTGCAGATTATAGGATTTCCCGTCATAGATAAACTCGTAGGGAATCGGTGTGGCATCAAGATCCGGGGTGGTATCAGCACCTGTATCCGGGTACAGGAACAACTCTCCACTGTGCCGGCTCGATGCTTCCACCTGGTACAACGAATTTGCGCGGAGGATCAAATCAGCCGTTCTCGAGCTGCCCGGTGAAAGCTCTCCAAAATCCATTTCATAGGACTCGGTCCGGGCACCAGGGGCCCCACCGGGCGGAACGATTCCCACCATAACCATCTCAGATGTGACCGGCAGAATCGTGACCACGCTTTGCTCAACTTGCACCGCATTAGCGGTATCGGTAGGAGAACCGCGATACAACGTCACGTCCAAATCATCCTCGTAGGTCTCCGCCAGAACATACTGTCCGGCAGGAATTTGAACGGTAAACGTGGAACTCTCCGTCTGGCCCCCCGCGGATGCCGAGAAGCTCCCGGATAACACCTCATCAGAACTAACAGGACCGGTGAGGTCCCGTGCTATCTGGCCTTCGGGCGTATACACATTGTAGTTGGTGGTATACCACGTCCCCTTCACCCTAATCCGCGCCTCCCGGGGGTCAAAAGTAGCGCTTGCACCCCGAGAGACGGTGACAAACCAATCGGTGGCATCCCCTTGGTGGGCAATCGTAATCGGCAGGTCGACGCTGCTGTCTTGAGATATCCCATTCTGCACGGATAGGTTTCCTTGCAGAGAATCGATCGAGAGCGTTACCTGCGCGGTCACAGCGGGCGCCCCGAGCAGAGTCAGCACCGCCGCGATTGCAATCATTGTCATAAGACGAAACCTATTTGCCATTACTCCCCATCCTTTAAGAATAGCACATCGTTCAATACATACAGCCCAGCGGCGTCTTCCGGAATACTGAAGGAGGCACTCCCTCCCGCATCAGCGTACAATTCGAGGCGGTATTCCTCTCCGGCCAAAAGGTTAGTCACTTCGAACTGACCGTCCTGATTCGTGAAAAACGTGGAAGAACTACCATCCGGGGCGACCAGTTCTCCCGCCTGAAGGGCGATCGGCTCACCTTCTTCCGAGACTAACCGCCCCCGGGCATACACCGCCGCCATGCTGCCTATCGGCACCACGTAACCACGGCGGTAGGTTGGTCGGAACGAGTACTGCTCCTCACCAAGCGAGTAGCCGTCAGGAAGATTCTCGGCGTTCAGGTCTAGTGTGGTACTCCAGTAGGAGGGGAGCCCCGGCACTGCCGCCGGGCGTCCGTCGATCACGGCAATTGGCCCGGAAGATCCTCCCTGAATCGGGATGCTATACGACTCGACTGAAGAGCGGGGCGAGAAGATGACGAAGGAATCGCGAATCGGTCGGGAAATTGCCACCGTTCGATCGGCAAATGCTACTGCCGAGGAGAAGCCTCCCGCCAGGCGCGCGCTGCCGGATTCGCGCGCTGCGGATCGTTGGAGCTGGGGATTCGCCTGAGCACTAAAACGGTACCCCTGGTATCCTAACGTCCCCGCGAGACTGTGGGACGCGCGGTCGGCACTGTCGATACCACGATAGGTAGCATTCCATTGCGTACCACCCAGCGATCGCTCCGAACGTCCCGCAACTGAGAGCGTTGCCGGACCTCCCGTCAGATTATATCCCGCAGAGGTGGTGATCCGTTCTCCCCCGGAGATCCGAACCAACACACTTCCCTGCCAGGACACCGCACCATCGGAAATTGTCGGCCCAATACGGGCCGAGATCGAGTATCCCTCCTGCGAACGGTGAGAAGCTGACAATCTAACCTCAGTCTGCGAAAATCCTGCACCATCCAGCGCCTGCCGATTCACCACTGCCACGCCGGTATTCACGGCTCCCGGAACCTGTTGGGTGTAGTTGAGTCCGACTTCCGCCGTTGCCCCGGACGAGGATCCCGAAGGCACGTCGACATATTCCGCATTTTGTGCCGCCACGCTCAGCTCCAATCCCGGCGTCCATGATGTGTTCAACAGTGAAACGGTGTGACTTACCATGCCGGCCACCCCGACGCCGGATCCAAAAGTTACGGCGGAATCGACCTCAAAAATGCCCCACAGGCCGGCCCCGGAGACCCCGACCCCAAATCCCCCTCGGTCGGTGGTGCCCTGAGCCGCGCCGCTGAGCGTGAGCCGTTGAAAGAGACCGTACTGGTGGTAGGCGCTGGCAAAGGGGCGTTCCACATCGTTGCGCAGGACGCCGGCGGCATACGAGTACAGATGACGCCCGGGTCTGAGCATTTGGGAAGAGAACAGGAAGTCCCGCTCCAACAGCGTTTCGTCTTCCTCATCCGGATCAGTTTTCCGGACTACTTCGAGACTGTTGGTCCCTCGACCGAGGGGAACGTTCGTCACGGTGTGCGGCCCCTCGCTGAGGTTGTATGAGCGAAACGAGTTACCGTTCACCAGTATGTTGACCCGCCCCTCCTGAGGAACGACGAAACTCACTTCACCCTCTTGTGTCAATTCGCGGTCGGAACGCAAGCGCTCCACTCGGTGTGCACCGACTCCAACGATTTCCGCTTGGGCAAAGAGTGGGCCCGCGGAGTAACTCGGTATGCCCGCGTCAGTCCGCAATTGCAGATCCTCGATGTCATAGACTACCCGGGCGGCATTGAGCTGCACCGGCTCCTCTCCGTTAGACACGGTAGTGGATCCTTCTATCACCCAATTTCGAATATTCAGAACCGGGTCAAACTGCCCACTGAGCGTGTTGTGGTCCGGGTCAGTGGATACAGCGCCGGTGCTTCGAAGGTTGATGTAGCCCGACACTGAGGCCGGTTCCTGAATGTTAGGGATGTAGCGTGCACGCTCAGAGTTCAAGAATTGCTCGCGGAGGCGTTCGGGGGCGATCTCAACCTGAAGCTCTACTCGCTCGGAGAGATATCCGGTAAAGATTCCAAATTGCCCCAGGGTGCTCATGTCGACGTAGGTATCCTCATCCTCGTTGAGCAGGCCCCGGAGGTCTTCCACCGTTTCCTCGTCAACCACCGGCTCAACTGCGGCGATGAAGTCCACGAGGCGAAACGTCATATCAGATCCTTGGAGGCGTCCGGGAACCTCTCCCAAATAGGTGCCATCCCGGGTGACCGGAATGACTACTTCCTGCTCCGCCCCGTCTCCAAAGACCTCATCAAAGAGATCCTGGGCGGCAAGTGGGGGAACCGATAACGCCACGATTCCCAGGACAGCGAGCAAACTCGCCACTCCGCGCAGGGGAGCGGTGACACGATCATTCACGAAAGACGAAGGAGATATCATCGGGAGCAGCGGGAAAGACCTCTCGCGGAATCGTGATCCAGCGCTCATTTCCGGGAAGCAGATTGACGGTCGCCACCGCATCGATCTCCCGGGCATCCAGTTCAGTATCGCGGCCTTCCGTTTCTGCCACAAGCATCCCATCAGAGAGCAATTGGTGCGCCGTACCCCGATTTTCCACGTGAACGCGCACC
>JAWOCO010000359.1:0-12730 GCA_046483765.1 Alkalispirochaeta sp.
CGCGATTCGCTTTTTGCTCGCGATTCGCTTCTTCGGCGCGATTCGCTTTTTGCTCGCGATTCGCATCCGATGCCTTGGAAGCGTCGCTGTCGCGCTCAGACCGGGACGTGGCGGTCTCGCCGCCGTGGCGTTGCTTCTCGTCCGCGAGGCGTTGATCCGCAGCGCGAGAGTTGACGCGGGACAGCTGTTCCGCAAAACTTTCCGCCCCGTCACTCCTGCCCGGAACTACCTCACGCACTGTGAGGCCATAAGATTGGTCAGACGGCGACGCCGCCGGAATGATTCCGTACACGCAAGCAGTACCTCCCGTATTAGTCTGCAGGCGTGAGCGTCATCTGGCGTTGGATGTCGGAAGCGCGATCCGCCGGGAGTTGAGATAGCCAGACTGAGACCAGAGATACCTCTCCCGCCTCTTGGGCCAACTCCTCCGTCACACGCAGCGTATCGATCAGCAACTGGTCGTCATAGCCGGCCAGGATCTCAACCGCGTTCGCCGGTCGCATACTCGTCAAATCCCGCGAGTTTTGCTCAAGCACTGCTCTTCTATTGTCGTACTGTTGGAGCTGTTCATTGAGTGAAACCTCACGTTCGTCCAGATCTGCGGCGCGCTGGTCCAATTGCTGCTGTACTTCGTCCAGTTCGGCCCGCGCCTCCATGAGGCGGTCCTCTTCTTCGTTGAGCTCAGCTTCTCGAAGATCCACCGCCTCCTGGATTTTTTCCAGACGCAACCGATCCATGAGCATGATGTCGTCAACGGCGTCGATCCCCGCGTCTTCATCCTCTCCGAACATGCCGAGAACCGGAGCAAACGTCTCGCGCGCGTTGACCAGGCCCAGATAGTCGAACCAGAACAGACCTCCCACCGCCAGAATCAGGATGAGCAGAATCAAGAGAATGATCTGCGGAATCGCGCCGAGCCTGCTATAACGAACTGCCATATGAAATCTCCCGACTCACCCGTTTCCACTCCACATCATACGCTGTGATATCTCATCAAGGCGGATCTGCTCTTCGCGTTTCGCCGCCTCCAGATGGCTCTCTTTTCGACGGGACTTCAGTTTTTCTAGTACTTCCGCGTTCCGTTTTGCCTCACGGTACTCCTGGGCCACGGCATCCCGTTGGACATACGCCTCCCGCAGTTCCTCGCGGTAGCGATGTACCTCCGAGGTCAAACGAGCCGCATACGCCTCGATCGCCCGCCGATAGTCGATATCCACCGCCGAGGCCAGCCCATGCTCGGTGAGTGTGCGATACCGCAGCGCGGTATGCGCTTCGATATCGCGCTCCAGTGCTTCGCACCGTTGCGTGATCGCTCCCAGCTCCAGGCGCTTCTCATCGGCCAGTTTCTGCCGTAGCTCCAGGATCGACTCCAGCCGAAAGTGAAACCTACGCATCTCCATCCTCGAGACCGACGATACTGAGCAACTGCTTTCGCGTTTCCTCCAGCGGTGTCCGCTCGTCCACCTGCTGCTGCAGAAGCCGATTGATATGGGGCCGGGCGGAAATCGCCTCATCGATATCGGCGTTGTTCCCGCGCTGGTAGATCCCGGCGTTGATCAGATCCTCCGCGTCCTGGTAGGTAGCCATCAACCGCCGCACCTCTCCGGTAGCCTTACGGTGCAGGGGATCACAGACTTTGTTTTCCAGCCGACTTACACTTCCCAGCACATCGATAGCGGGGTAGTGATTCCGCCTGGCCAGTTGCCGACTGAGAACCAGGTGTCCATCGAGAATCCCGCGGGCGGTATCAGAAATCGGCTCATCCATGTCGTCTCCCTCGACGAGGATCGTGAAGAACCCGGTGATACTTCCCGAGTCGCTGGTTCCACTTCGCTCCAGGAGCTGCGGGAGAATCGCATCTACCGACGGGGGGAAGCCGCGGGTTGCCGGCCCCTCTCCGCGGGATAGCCCGATCTCTCGCTGCGCCCGGGCAAAGCGGGTTACCGAGTCAAACATGAGCATGACGTCCTGCCCCTGGTCGCGAAAGTACTCGGCCACCGCGGTAGCCACATAGGCCGCCCTGAGCCGAGAGAGGGCGGGCGTATCGGAGGTACTCACCACCACGACGCTCCGCGCTAAACCCTCCGGACCGAGGTCATTCTCCAGAAACTCCCGCACCTCGCGGCCGCGCTCACCGATCATGGCGATTACGTTGACGTCGGCCGCCGTATTGCGGGCGATCATGCCGATCAGGGTAGACTTACCCACGCCGCTGCCACTGAAGATTCCCAGGCGCTGACCCTTCCCGGTGGCCACCAGGCCATCAATCGCGCGGATACCGGTCTCGATCTGCTCGGTGATCGGCGTTCGACTCAGTGAGTTGGGAGGCGTATTGAAAATGGGGTAGTACACCCCGCTTCCGATCTCACCGAGACCATCGATGGGCGTTCCGGTACCGTCCAGAACGCGCCCCAAGAGGCGGTCACTCACCGGTATTTCCAGCGAGCGGCCGAGGCCGATCACCGGGTTACCGACCTCGATGCCTTCCGTCTCGGTGTAGGGCGCCAACTGGACTACGCTGTCCCGGAGGCCCACTACTTCCGCCAGAACGATCTTGCCGGAGGACTCGATAACAATCTGGCACAGCTCTCCCACGCGAGCCTGGGGCCCGAGACTCTCAATCCGCAATCCTTCCACCGACTGCACGCGACCGATCTGTTTAATCGTTTCCGTGTGATCAACGAGGGCTTGGTATTTTTCCAGAAAGGCAACTGCCATCGTCCCCTCCTCACGTTGCCTTAGGCGTGGTCTTGATCGGGGTTAACTCGAGAATGCGATCTTCAATTTCCCGTAGTTGCGATGCGATCCGGGCATCGATCTCACCAAAATCGGTTTCAATGATCGCTCCTCCGGGATCAACGGTGGAGTCCTCGGCGATGGTAATCGTCTTGACCCGTTCCGCCATCTTGAGGATGTCCTCTTTATGCTTGGTGGCGATCTCCAGATCCGCCAGGTTCACGCGCACCACCACGTCACTCTTCTGCTGCAGCTTCTGCAGTGACTGGGCGATGTTATTAATCACGACATTCTTCTGGTTCTCGCTGATGACCTTGATCACCTTCTTGGCGATGCTGAGAACCAGGTTGACCACTTGGGTTTCACTCTCCTGGATAATCTCATTACGCCGCTCAATCGCCTTGGACAAGACCACATGGAAGCGATCGATCACCCGCTGGATCTCTCCCTTCCCCTCTTCAATGCCCGCCTCTCGGCCCTCTTTGTGACCGCGCTGCCACGCCTCTTCTTCGATCTGCTTCGCGTTCTGGTGCGCTTCCGCCAGGATCTGCTCTTTTTCAGCTTCCGCATTCTGCCGGATCTGTTCTGCAGCCTCCTCGGCTTCCGCTTTTGTGGTATTTGCCTCCTCAGTCTTCTCGCGAATGCGGCGAAACGCCTCTTCCTCAGCCTCGTTGGTGATCCGCTCCGCCTCAGATTGGGCTTCGGAGATCATCTGTTCTTTCTCCGATTCCCACTGTTCCTTGAACGCTTCCGCTTCCCGGCGCAGCTGATCCGCGGTGGGCCCGGTGTACTCATCCATCTCTTCCACCGGCTGCAACTCCGCCGCCCCCGCTTGTGCCCGGGCACTCACGGGATCCGGCGGACGGAGGAACACCTTGTGTTGCTTGTACTGAACCTCACCCGGCCGAAATACGTTCTTTCCCATTACTCAACCTGCCTTTGGCCGTGCGTTACACAACCAGCTCGTCCTCACCGGCACGGGCGACCACAATCTCACCCTGCTCTTCGAGCTTGCGAATAATCGAAACGATCTTCTGCTGACTCTCCTCCACATCTTTCATGCGGATCGGCCCCATATACTCCATGTCGTCCTTGAGCAGCGCCGCCGCCCGTTTCGACATGTTGCGGAAGATCTTGTCCTGAACCTCGGAATCCACCGCCTTGAGCGCCTTGGCCAGCTCGGCAGTATCCACCTCGCGCATGACCTTCTGGATCGCGCGGTCGTCGAGCATAACAATATCCTCGAAGACGAACATGCGCTTCTTGATCTCTTCCGCCAGCTCCGGATCCTCTTCTTCCAGGCTCTCTATGATGACTTTCTCCGTGGAGCGATCCACCAGGTTGAGAATCTCTACGATGCTCTCCACACCGCCGGCCACACTGTAGTCCTCGCTGGAAATGGAGGCGAGTTTCTTCTCGAGTACGCGCTCCACCTCCCGCAGCGTCTCCGGAGAGGTGCGGTCCATGGTGGCGATTCGCTTGGCCACGTCCGACTGAATGTCGTTGGGCAGGTTTCCCAGGATCACACTCGCCTTCTGCGGCTCCAGATAGGCCAGAATCAGAGCGATCGTTTGCGGGTGCTCCTGCTGGATGAAGTTCAGCAGGTGGGTGGGATCGGTGCGCCGAATGAAATCAAAGGGCCGCACCTGGAGACTGGTGGTGAGGCGATTAATGATATCCACCGCCTTCTGGGATCCCAGACTCTTCTCCAACAGCTCCCGGGCGTAGTCGATACCCCCGGAGTTGATGAAGTCCTGAGCCATCATGAGCTCCTGGAACTCGTTGAGCACCGCCTCTTTGTCTTCGTTACTAAAATTCTCCAGCCGGGCGATCTCAAAGGTCAGTGTCTCGATTTCATCCTCACGGAGATGCTTAAAGATCTCACTGGAGATTTCACTCCCCAGCGTTACGAGAAAGACCGCGGCCTTCTGTCGTCCGGAGAGTGACTGTTTGGATTTACGGCCGCCCCCGGCGGGAACGGTCTGTTCCGCTTGTTTCGCCATATACTACTCCTCCGCCAGCCAGGTCCGGATCAACTGGGCCACATCCTCAGGATGCTCGCGGGCGGCGTTGATCGCCATCTCTTCCAGTTCCATCCGCGCCCGGTCTTCCACGGACATTTCCACTTCCGCACTCTCTTCCTCGGCGCTCCGGAGCGCTGCTTCCCGCATCGCCTGGTGCTGTCGCGCGAGTTCCTCTTCCCGCAGTCGGCGCCGCCGCTCGATTTCACGCGAGATGAGGCGGAACACGATAAATGATACCAGAAGGACGGCGATTCCGATCAGTACGTAGAGGACGATCATCTGAATCTGTCGTTGCCGACGGAAACGCTCGTCCTCTTCCCGGAACTGAGCGGATCGATCGAACTGGATATGCCGAACCGAAACGGCATCACCGCGGTCCTGGTTGAACCCAACCGCGTGTTCCACCAGGGCCCGGGCACTTTCCAGTTCATCCGGAGTTACCGGCGTGTAGTTCCGCTCAATCGATCCGTCGGAGGCGATTTCAACCTCGCCGCGATCATCATAGGACCAGCGCCACGTACCGTCGATCGCCACGCTGGCGGTGATCCGTTGAATCGATGGGCTCTTCTCCTCGGTGATTCTGCGGCTGTTGATCTCGTTATTGATCCGCTCCTCGGAATTGTCCCAGCGCCCCACCAGACCATCCAGATCCTGATACGCCGGTGGCGTCTGGCCCTCAACCCCGGGGGGGCCCTCCGGATTGAACCCGGTGCCCTCGTAGTTTTCATCGATCGTTTCCGTGGACCGGGGGATGGACAGCACGAACTCGGTTTCATCGAAGGGCGTTCGCGGATTGTCCTCCACGGTAACAATGGGAAAGAACTCTTCCGTTTCCTCGGTGCGCTTTCCCATGTCCATATCGACATTGATGTTGACCACTTCCACGCGGTCGCGGCCGTAGATCTCGGAGAGCGCCGTCAGAATCGCCCGACGGTAGCGGTCTTCCTGATCCCGCACGATTTCGAGTTCGCGTCTCGTCAAATCGAGGCGATCAAAGTCTTGCAGGTTCTCGAAGTCGTTGAGCGTAACACCGCTCCGATCGGTGATCGTAATATTCTCCGGGGCGAGTCCTTCTACCGCAAGCTCGATCAGTTTTTCGATACCTTCGATCTTGGCGCGGTTCTCCCGGAGGTCGCTGCCGGGCTTGGGGGTGAGAATCACCGAGGCGGTAACCGGGTCCTGCTGTTCGGCGAAGAGTTCATCCTCCGGCATGACCACCGTGACACTTGCTCCGTCCACATCATCCAGGGCGGAGATGTGCTGTTCCAGCTGCCGCATAATGCTACGTTGCAAGTTGACGTTGCGTTCGAAGTCGGTCAACGTCCACCGCTCGATATCAAATAGCTCCCAGGGATCGGTATCGGAGGGGATGAGATCTTCCCGGGTGAGGACGGAGCGCATGCGCTGTGCCGTCCGCTCATCCTCCATCATGATCACGTTCTCCGGCGTAACGGTATACGCCACGCCCTCCTGATCAAGCCGGTTGGTAATGCGAGACAGCTGTTCCTGGTCGGTAATCGGTTGACTCAACAACGGAGTCTGCGCAGGTGATGCACTGAAGAGTATCAGCATAATCACGGCCACACCGGTAACGCCGACGATACCAAAGAATATCAGTCGTTGCGGAAGCTTCCACTGCCCCCAGAGCGTCTTGATGCGGTTAAGTTGGCTTTTGAGCCATTCGTTCATGTTCCCCTCCCCCTGTTGCACGTGTCACGCGCACGACACCGCTGCCGATCGGTGCCTCCAGTTCGTGTTATCCGCAACGCTGCTGCCGATCAGCGCTACGAATCCGTCACTGGAGATCGCAACTTGCTTCTATTCTAACGCAAGTTGGTAATATCGCGATACGCTTGAATTACCCGATCCACGACGTTTCGCGTAATTCCCAGCGTCATATTGGCCTCTGCGGCGGCAATTGTCAGGTCATGCGCTTCCACGCTGTCCGGATTGACCACCGCCTGAATTGACAACTGCTCATGATTAATCTGGGCATCATTCACTTCTCCCAGGCTTCCCATAAGCGTGTCCCGAAATCCCGTCTCCGTCGGTGAGGTGGGCAACGGTTCGTTGCGACCCACCAGATGGTCGGCATCGGTTCGGGCGATTTGCATCGCGTTTCCCTGTACCTCACCAGGACCAAATAAATCTGTCATCGTCTCCCCTCCCTACTCTGAGTTAGCGCCCGATTTCCAGGGCGCGCTGGAACATCTGCCGTGCTCCGTTTACCACCGCCACGTTGGCCTCGTAGGCCCGGGAGGCGTCGATCATGTCAACCATTTCCGTGACCACGTTTACGTTGGGATACTCCACATATCCCGCCCGGGGGCCACTTTGAATCGCATCGGGGTGCGTCGGGTCATACACCATGCGCGATTCACTATCCATGTCTTTCTGAACCTCACTGACCCGCACGCCCTCACCAACACCGTTGTCCAGCGGCTGTGGCAAAAAGGGACTCTTCCACGTGGGCCCGTCCGTGCGGGGTCGCAGAATGACGCGGCTCCGACGAAAGGGCCCGCCCTCGCTGGTGCGCGTGGTATTGGCGTTGGCAATATTGTCCGAAATGACATCCTGCCGAAGTCGCTGTGCCGTCAGCCCGGAGGCCGCCGTATTAATGCTTGAAAACATGCCCATCGGCTACATCCTCTATCGCAGTACCAGATTCACCCGCTGAAACGCGTCTGCCACGGAGCGGGTCATCATCTGGTAGGATAATTGATTGTTGAGTTGGTTCATCGACTCAACCTCGATGTCAACGTTGTTGCCGTTGTTCTTGGCGGTAGTGGCAAAATCGGTTACCCGCCGGGGCCGCACATCACGGTAGTCCAGCGTCTCATGAAACGGTATATGACGTTCGTTGGTCAGCGCCTCCTGAAACCGGGGCTCCTGGCGCTCACTCTGAAGCGCGTACGCCAGACGGGACTCGAAATTGACGTCCTGGCGCTTAAAATTCGGAGTGTTCGCGTTGGCGATGTTGTTGGCAATCACGTTCTGCCGAAGCATGCTGGTGTCCATCGTGCGGTGCAGAATATCGATCTGTCGTCCGAAACCGGAAGTGTCAAACATCATCCTTCTCCTCTTCTTATGATCATCGGTGTCACGCTCCGTTCCTTTAGAGGATATAGCGACTCAAATCCTGGTCTTCCACCACATCGGATAGGCGCTCGAGGATGTAATCCCGCGTAATCGGGATCGTCTGTCCCGCTAGATCCGATGCGTTAAACGACACGTCCTCCAGCAGCAGCTCCATGATCGTATGCAGCCGGCGCGCACCGATATTCTCGGTGCGGCTGTTCACCTCCGCCGCGATCCGGGAGAGCTCGCGAATCGCCTCCTCGTGGAAATCGAGGATGACACCCTCAGTTTCCAGCAGCGCGCAGTACTGTTTGATTAAGGCGTTCCGCGGCTGCGTGAGAATCCGAAAGAACTCTTCCGCCTCCAGCGCCTCGAGCTCCACTCTCAGCGGGAAACGCCCCTGCAGCTCAGGAATCAGATCACTGGGCTTGCTCATATGGAACGCACCGGCGGCGATAAACAGGATGTGCGAGGTGTCCACTACGCCGTGCTTGGTGTTCACTTTGCTTCCCTCAACGATGGGAAGAATGTCCCGCTGCACGCCTTCCCGGCTCACGTCGCCACTGTTGCGTCCTTCCTTGGTAGCAATCTTGTCGATCTCATCAATAAAGATAATGCCGGTGTTCTCGATCCGGTCTCGGGCGAGCTCCGCGGCTTTTTCGGTATCCACCAGTTTGTCCATCTCTTCTTGCAGGAGGTAATCCCGCGCCTGACGGATCGTCATGCGCCGCTTCTTCTTCTTCCCGCCGAAGATGTTTCCCAGGTTTCCCAGATTCAGGTCGAGTTCTTCTACGTTGTTGCCGGAGAAGATCTCAATCGCCGGGTTGGAAGACTTACTGATGCTGATCTCGATCTCCCGGTCTTCCAGCTTGCCATCCCGAAGCATCCCGCGAAACCGCTCCCGGGTATGCGTGGACACACCCGTTCCCGACTCGTTTCGCCCCGCGGAAGCGGTCGGCAGATCCGTGCGTCCCGCACTCGTCGCGGCACCACCGCCGTCGCCGTCCTGCCGTTCATCGATCCCGGGCAGGAGCGCATCAAGAATCAGATCCTCGGTACGTTGCTCCGCCTTCTCCCGCACCTCTTCCCGAAGTTCATCTTTCACCAGCGCCAGAGCGGTAGACATCAGGTCCCGCACCATCGATTCCACGTCGCGGCCCACGTATCCCACTTCGGTATACTTGGTGGCTTCCACCTTGACGAAGGGTGCTCCCGTGAGCCGTGCCAGGCGGCGAGCAATTTCGGTCTTTCCCACCCCGGTGGGCCCGATCATGATGATGTTTTTCGGCGCGATCTCTTCTTGCATATCCTCGGGCAGCTTCTGCCGGCGGATACGGTTTCGTAGGGCAATCGCCACCGCCTTCTTCGCCTTTTCCTGGCCGATAATATACTTGTCGAGTTCCGCCACGATTTCAGTGGGAGTCAGTTCTTCAAGTTTCACGACAGCTCCTCCACGGTGATGCTCAGGTTGGTAAAGACGCAAATCTCTCCCGCGATTTCCAGCGATCTCTCAGCGATTTCCCGGGCGGTGAGTTCAGTATTGTCCAGGAGTGCCCGGGCCGCGGCCAGGGCGTAGTTTCCGCCGGAGCCGATCGCCAGGACCCCGTGCTCCGGCTCCAGCACATCTCCCGTGCCGGAGATCAGCAACATTCGATCGCGATCAGCCACCAGCAGCATCGCCTCGAGCTTGCGCAGCATCCGATCGGTGCGCCACTCCTTGGCCAGTTCTACCGCGCTGCGCATCAGATCTCCGGAGTACTCCTTAATGCGCGCCTCGAAGCGCTCAAAGAGCGTGAAGGCGTCGGCGGTGGCGCCGGCGAATCCCACCGCGATACGCCCGTCATAGATCGTTCGCACCTTACGGGCGTTTCCTTTCATGACGGTGTTGCCCAGTGAAACCTGGCCGTCACCGGCCATTGCCATCCGGCCGTCGCGCTTAACTGCGATAATTGTGGTACTGCGTATGTTTCGTTCCATGCTCATTCTTGTGATTCCTTTTCCGTGATCTTCCGCGGCGTATCCGGTCGCCGGGCGTGGGGATGGGCGTCGCGATAGATCGTTCGCAGCCGCTCCATGCCGACACTGGTATAAATCTGCGTGGTAGACAAGGAGGAGTGTCCCAGCATTTCCTGCACGATGCGGATATCCGCGCCATGATTGAGGAGATGGGTGGCGAAGGAATGGCGAAAGCCGTGGGGAGTGAGGTACTTCCCGAGCCCCGATTCCTGCAGCCGCCTGACGATGATGTCCGCCGCACCCCGCGGCGTGAGCCGTCCTCCGCGGAGATTGAGGATCAGCGCCTTCTGATCCTGGAGACCGCGCCTCGTGAGAAACTCCTGGCGCAGCGGCAGATACGCTTTCATCGCGGTGTAGGCTCCCGTTCCAAAAAACACGTACCGATCCTTACTTCCCTTCCCGTGGACCAGCAGCGCCCTGCGGCGCGGCACCAGGTCATCCACATTAGCGCTGCACAGTTCGCTGATGCGCGCTCCGGTTGAATAGAGCGTCTCCAGGAGAAACCGCGTCCGCGTGGCGGTAAAATCATGACCCTCCACCTGGAGCACCGTGTCTATTTCGCTTTCAAACAGCGTCTCCGGCAACCGTTTGGGCGTCTTGACGCTCCGCAAAACCTCCGCCGGATTCCCGGGAATCACACCTTCCCGCGCAAGAAATCCCAAGAACCCGCGGATCGCGGAGATCCTTCGATTCACACTGGTCGCCGCCAGACCGCGATCACCCATCTCCCGAACCCACCGCCGGAGAAGTTTGGCGTTCACTGCCGATGCGCTGGAGATCTCCGCCTCCCGGGCAAACTCCAGGAACCCCCGAAGGTCCGCCTGATACGCGCGAAGGGAGGTATCCGCCATGCCCCGAACGGTGCGCTGGTAGTCAAGATATCGCTGTACATCCTCGGCCAGCCCACTTCCGCTCACTGAAGACCTCCCGCTGCCTGCAACTCGTGTCGCCACTCCTCGATGGACCGCGGCGATTCCACCGACCCGAACAGCGAAAGCCGTTCCCGGTCGTACGGTTCATCGTCGCCGACGGCCGCCTCCTCGGGCATCTGCCAGTGGCGCGGAAGAATCGCATCTTCCTTGAGGATCCGGACCACGTGGTCCATCGTTTCCACGTACTGCACCGTATGCTCGGTGAGAGATTTGACCCCGGTCCACCCGGCGGCGGAAACGTGCACCAGCATCGTCATCCCGATATCCAGCCCGTGCTCCACAGTAATCAACGCCCCGGAGTCTTCCGGCGCCTGGAACAGGACCAGCGCATCGGAAAGACCGGCGATAATCCGGTTTCGGGCGGGAAACTGGTACCTCCGGGGAGGCGTCCCGGGAGGGTACTCGCTTACCAGCACGCCGCCGGCATCCAGAATCGCTCCCGCGAACTCCCGGTTGCGGTGGGGGTACACCGTATCGATGCCGGATCCCAAAACCGCCACCGCATAGTCGCCGCGGCCGGCAGCTACTGCGCCTCTGTGCGCGGCAGCGTCGATGCCGAGGGCCAACCCGCTCACCACGGGAAACCCGTAGTGCGCCGCCTCCCGGCCCAGCGTGAACGCTCCCCGCCGCCCATGATCATCAGGGTGGCGGGTACCCACCATCGCGATTCCCGGCGTCTTCCGGTGCAGGGCATCCAAACTTCCCCAGACGTACAGCATCGCCGGCGCATCAAATACGCGGTGCAGCTGGTCGGGATAGCGCGCATCCCCCATCCATAGCAGGTGGTGATCGCTCGCCTCCAGCCAGCGCAGGTCGTGCCGCGCTTCCCTCAGCAGCTCCCGCGGGTACCAGGGGCGGCCGAGGGCGCGCTGAATCGCCAGCTCCACCTGGCCGTGGGAGATCGACTCCAACGCGTCCACGGTGGGCGCCTGGGATAGCAGGATCATCTGCTCCAGGGAGTTCAGAGGGGTGTAGCGGCGCACCAACGCCAGAGCGGCGGGTTCCGGCACCGGCGCTGCCAGGGCGCGGTCGATTACCTGGAGCCGCCACTCACCGCGGGAGGTGTAGCGATTCACGGTGGTGTCACGTTCGATCATCTGTCACTCCCCAAGGCGTTCCGGTTTTCCGCGGCCCGCTGCCGTTGTTCCGAAGAGGGAGCGCTCTGCGCCAACTCGGCGTAAACCTCTCGCGCTTCATCCACATTTCCCACGCGCACCAGTATATTCGCCAGAAGAAAGCGCACAGAGGGATCTCCCGTTTCTTCCCGCGCCAGACGTCGGGCGTAATCCAATGCCTCCTGCGGTCGGTCGCGTTCAAAGGCCAGCAGCACCGCCATGCCGTAGAGCGCTTCCCGGTAGTCCGGCCGCAGGTCGAGGGCTTCCCGATACATGCGCTCCGCCAGGTCCAATCGGTTCTGTACGTCACCGCCGTCCAGTTGGCCCCGGGCACTGCGCCCCGCTGCAACACCCGCCAGGTAGTACAGCACCGCATTCTCGGTCTGCAGCTCCATCGCCGCTTCCAGAGCCTCCAGCGCGGGGCCGTACATCTCAGCTTCCATGAGCTCCCGAGCCAGCATCTTCTGAAACGAGGCGATCCGCCCCAAGCGGCGCGTCGTATCCTGCACCGCCTCCTGGTACTCCGCGATATCCTGCCGCAGTTCCTCGATCCGGCTCTCTTCTACCGCCACCCCCTCGTAGGAGCCGCCCTCGGTGTCCACCAGAAAATCCAACGTCGGTCCATCTTCAGCGGTACAGCCCACGAGAAGAAGCAGAATCGCGAGCACGAGCATGCCGCGGATGCAGAACCAACGTCGAATGCGGGTCATCAGTAGGAATCGCCTCCCGTACTCTTAGACGGGCCACTGCGTCCTGCTGCTTCGTCAAGGATCGCTCCCGTAGCGGATGCGCCGATTCGGTCTGCGCCGGCCTCGATACACGCCCGGGC
>JAWOCO010000010.1:0-3644 GCA_046483765.1 Alkalispirochaeta sp.
TGGTGCCGCGTTGCGCGGCAGACAGCGCACGCGGGGTGCCACGGTCTCGGCAGAATGAATGGATCGCCCGGGTTCGGCGGTCGCTATCGTGTTTCGGTCGCTATCGTGTTTCGGGCGGTTCGGCGAGGCGCTCGGCACGTGGAACCGTGCACAGCACCGCGCGTCCTCGGACCAGACCGGTTGACACAAAACGGCTAAGTGGGATACAAAAGGCGTCGCACGCACACAGCAAAATCGCTTAATGCAACGCATTGGGGGTGTAGCGAAGTTGGTTATCGCGCCGGCCTGTCAAGCCGGAGATCGCGGGTTCGATCCCCGTCACTCCCGAACGGCTATTTTCTTTCACTGAAAGGAAATAGCTTTTTTTGTGCCCGCATGGGCGGGACGCGTGGGCGGGACGCGTGGAGTGTACTGTCAGATGAAGTGTGAGATGGGTTTGTGGGAACCCGTTGGTACCTGAATACCGCCTTCCTCAGAGATCATATACCAAAGGAGCAGGCAAGGTAACTAGTCATGCCAGTCGAGAGCCACGAAGAAAAGTGCGAAAATATCTGGACACTACCGAACGACAATCGGGCATCTTCGTCCAACCGAATGAGGTCTCAAGATTTACTCATGGTGATCCTATCTTTCGGCATTCGGCTCCTCCTCATGGACTAAGATGACGAGTTCTAATACATTTTGCGACAGTGCCAATTTCTATTCCGGTACAAACCCGCCACCCGCTCCGCTGAATATCAAAAAGAAGGAAGGTTTAGCCCGGAATAGGGTGCGGACGTTTTCTTGGACCGATTTCATGGTGTTAAACCGAGATGAGAACGATACTCGACCTGGCTCATTCCCCCAAGTGAAACTTTGATACGCTTCTCGTTGTACCAGCGTGAGTATTCGTCTACCTGCTCAATGAATCGTTCCACCGCTACGCCCTGCCAGCTGCGATTATAGTACATCTCGCTCTTCAGTCTGCCAAAGCCCCCGTCACACGCGGCGTTGTCGGGTGTACATCCCTTCGTCGACATTGAACGTGTAAGCCCGGCGTTGGTCATTCGCTCGATCCATCCCGGCCACCGGTAGTGGGATCCACGATCCGAATGAACCACAGGACCTTGAGTTGGTCCCAGCGAGGTGATAGCGAGGTTCAGCATTCTGTTGACAAGCTCCGCATCCGGACGTGTACCGATCGTCCTGCTCACGACCATGCCATCGAAACAGTCGATCACGGGAGACAGGTACACTTTACTGGTCGACACCAGAAACTCGGTGATGTCGGTCAACCACTTCTCGGATGGCGCCTGAGCATGGAAGTCGCGCTGCAGGATATTCGCGACCGCCGGTGTGATTTCTGCCTGCTAGGCGCTGTACCGCCTTCTGCGTCTCGAGATCACGACGAGCTTCTCCTCCGCCATTATCCGTCGTATGACCTTCTCAGAAACCACCGTGCCGACGCGGCGAAGCGTCAGGTGGATTCGCCGGTACCCGTAGACCCGCCGATTGTCGTTGAAGATGCGCCCCACATCCGTACGAACCTCTTGATACCGATCTGGCAGCTGTAGACGGGCCAAATGGTAGAAATAGCTGGACCGGGGCATGGATAGCGCGTCCAGGAGGTCTCTAACCCTGTATGTAGCTCTCAGGGCATCAATCAGCAGGATCTTCTCGCGATTTGTCAGATCGCGCGGATTGATGCCCCGGTCTTTTTGCAGGAGCTCATTGGCTTTGACCAGAATGTCGTGCTCAAGTTGAAGCCGATGGACACGCTTCTGTAGGTCCTCAAGCTCACGATTTAGCTTCTCGTGCTCCTCAGAGTCTTGTTGTCGGTTTGGAGTCTTCTTCACGGGACACGCATACTCTCCGAGTAGTTGGCTCCACCACGTGTACCGGTAAACTCGGCTGATACCAACCTTCTTGGCAACTGCCGCTGCTGATCCATCAGGTGCGCATAGGTCGATAGCAGCTTGCCGTTTCTCGTCTTCAGAGAATGGCTCATGGCGGCGATGCTGTACAGACGCCGTACGGATATCCGGGCATCGCTCTATAATCCACTGTCGGAGTGTCTCGCGGCACGGATCCCCAAGGTCATGAATCGTAGCGGCCGCTCCCCTGTCATACGTGATGTACAACAGGACAGCCTTCATTCGATCGTCATACGAAAACACGGACTGCCTCCTTCAGATCGTAGTCCAAGTTTTCGTCCGTCCCCCCCGAATCAGCGGAATGAGAGTTCCGCTTTCGTAGCGCAAAAGGGTGGACCGCCTACCTTAGTTGGGTCACCAACCCTGACCGAAGGAAGGAGCCCACCCCAGATGTGCCTAAAGGAAGACCGGATTTACGCCGCCCGAATTCTGGCCAACGAGGGCCACTCTCAGAAAGACATCGCAGCGAAGCTGAGTGTCTGCGCCTGGATGGTAGACGTTTCCGCAAAGCCGGAGGTGCTGCGCACCGCCACCGCGGCGGGACGGATCTCTCTCGCAGCGCATACGGTGGAGCTGATCCGGGAAAATGCCGTGTCCAAGTGTGAAGTCCTCACCGGTGCAAAACGGACCGGCGAGTTGTTTCCTTTACCCATCTGATCGAGATTGAGCACGTGGACGTGACGCTTGAACTTGAAGATAGTGGCGTCGCGATCTCAGCCACCGCCCGCTGCACCGGCAAGACCGGCACCGAGAGGGAGGCGCTGATCGCGGTGAGCGTTGCCGCACTCACGACTTACGATATGTGCAAAGCGGTTGATCGGACGATGGAAATCGGCACGATTCATCTGGTGGAAAAGACGAAACAGGCGAACCCCGCCCTGTGACCGACAGCCTTCCACCACTGGTCTCCGTCGTAGGCTACGCCTCATCCGGGAAAACCACCTTTCTCTGCGCGCTTGTCCGCGTAGCGGTCGAGACGGGCCTGCGTGTCGCGGTTGTCAATACCGGACACGGCCGGCACGCGGAGGAAGGCGGACACGTGGATCGCGACCGGCACGGAGACACCGGCCCGGTCGCACACTCCGACACCCACCCTCCCCGCCAGCCCACCACACCGGACAGCGCGCGATTCTTCCAGGCAGGTGCAGCAACAAGCGTGTTCTGGTCGGAAACGGGGCGTGCTCGTCGGGACCGAACAGTACCCGCCGCCCATCCCCGGACGGAGCGAAGTTCACGACCGCTGGTATGAACTGCTGCCACCAAGGGTAGCGCAGGAATTGCAGCGGTCCAAACTCGTCATAATTGACGGACGCCTGGCGCGGGGCGCTCAGCGGGTTCATCTTGTCCGACGGGACGGACGGAAGTACCCTGTACAGACAGATGATCTGGTCGTAGAGTCACCGGAGGATACGGCGGCGGCGATCACACGGCCTGTGCCGCAAGGAGGCAACGATATCAGGTAAACGTTATGCGGAGCGTCGCGGACCGGCGCGGGATATCACCCTTCCTGTTGACGGTCACGACGTGGAACTCAACGGCTTGGTTCTGGATGTGTTTCAGGAAACGGTAACCGCCTTGGTCCGTAGCCTTGGTACGGAAAACGAGGACGCGCGCATTGAACTGGAGATTGGTGCGGTACCGCCGCAGCAATCACCCTGACGGGTCCGATCACAAAAACCAACTGGCTGACGCGGCCGCTCGCGTTAATCTTCGGGAAACCCGGCTTCCTCC
>JAWOCO010000038.1:0-6692 GCA_046483765.1 Alkalispirochaeta sp.
CGCCTCTCGACCCCGCATCTTGTAGCGCGTAATACCAGCGGCCTCCTCGAAGAGCGAGCGGCGATCCTCCGGTTTCGTCGACAGGATCTGGTCGATCTTTCCCTGCTCCATAATGGAATAGGCGGATTTTCCGATCCCGGTATCGTAGAACAGTTCCCGCAGATCCTTAAGTTTGACCGGGGCCCCGTTTATGAAGTACTCGCTGTCACCGCTTCGAAACAGCCGCCGTTTCACCGTGATCTCCGGGAACTCCAAGGGCAAGACGCCGTCATTGTGCAGAGTCAGTGTTACCTCAGCAACGTTGACCGGTTTACGGGAATCGGTGCCGTTAAAGATTACGTCTTCCATCCGCTCCGCCCGGAGCGACTTGGTGGCCTGCTCACCGAGGACCCATTTGACCGCGTCCACCACGTTGCTCTTGCCGCAGCCATTGGGCCCAATTAGGGCGGAGATACCGTCAGTGAATTTGATATGGGTTCGCTCGGCAAATGACTTAAAACCGAATAGATCGATACTCTTGAGAAACACGCTTGCTCCTACAATACAGTCCCTTTAGTATAGCTCGCAACCATGAGCGACCCCAATGGTCTCACATCCACGATTTGCGGCATCGATGAGGCCGGCCGCGGGCCCTTGGCCGGACCGGTGACGGCGGCGGCCGTTATTCTGCCGCCCTCCTTCGATCGGTCAGTGCTGAAGGATTCCAAAGTTCTCTCGCTCCGCGCCCGGGAGCGCGCCTTCGACGCCCTGGTGCGCGATATGTGTCCCCGGGGAATCGGATGGGTCTGGCCGGACGAGATCGATCAGCTCAACATTCACCACGCTAGTCTCCGCGCCATGCACCGCGCCTACCTGCAGCTCCGGGCAGGCTTTCCCACGGTGCAGGTATCCCGGATACTCGTGGATGGTCGGTTCTGTCCGGAGATCTCCGGTCCGCCGTGTACCGCGCTGGTAGGAGGCGACCACCTGGAACCGGCGATCATGGCCGCCAGCATCGTTGCCAAAGTTTCGCGGGATCGCTGGATGGTGCGCTACGCCGCACAGGATGGACGCTACGGGTTCGAGACCCACAAGGGCTATCCCACCGCCGCCCACCGGACCGCGCTGGCGCGTCACGGGGCCTCGCCGATCCATCGCCGCAGCTTTCGCGGCGTACCGCCGGTCACTGCTCACGACCCTCACGCATCTGAGGGGTCAACTCCGTCATCCTGAGCTCCCGAGTCAGTCTGGGAGTGGGAGTCGTCCTGAGACCCGGACTCATCCTGAGGATCGCGGCGCCGCAGTCGGACCGGCTTGCGTCCACCCTTGGCACCCTTGGGCGCACCGCGGGACCGTCCCCCCGCTGACTCACGCCCCCCCGCTGACTCACGTCCGCCTTCGCGGGATTCGAGGAACTCCAGGACGGTGTCCAGTCCTTTGCGAAAGAGCCGGATATCTTCCTCAAATACTACCACCTGGTGACGATCAAAGACCTCACCCTCGCCGGTCTTCTTGCTCTCAACTACCGTCACAAAGACATCGTTGTTTCGGTTTTCTTTCACATTGAAAAAGTAGGTACGGCGATCATTCTTACTCTTCACCCGTGCCGAAAACAGCTCACCCCGTACTCCCATATGATTACTCCTTCTCTCTTAGACGCGAGGTCGTACACTATCAGAACTGCTCCGCCAAGGTATACACCGCCGGCCACCCCCGCGATACCGGTTACGTCCGGGATACCGGTTACGTCTGGGATACCGGTTACGTCCGGGACACGGGCTACGTCTCGGACACGGATTGCACGAAATCGGTGGTCATCGCCGCCATATCGCTATAATAGCCACGGAACTCCTCCGGCATGAGAATCGCCAGCTGGTACATGATTTCATCCGCCATCTGCCGCAACTCACCCCGCCCGATCTCTCGTCCTTCCGGAACCGCGAGATAGAACGGCTTGCCCACGCGAAAATTCAGGGGCGTCCGCCGGAATTTTTTCAGATTGGCAGGTAGATCCTGCACACCCCATTGCACCATAGGAATAATCGGAACACGGGCAGCGGTGGCGATCATCGCCGCTCCCGGACGTCCACGTTGCAATTCGCCACTCATGCTGCGGGTACCCTCCGGCGCGATTCCCAGAAACTCTCCGCGAGCCAGTGACCGTCGAGCGCGATCCATAGCACGCCGGTCCGCACCGCGCCGATTGAGCGGGATGATCCCCCACAGCTGCATAATAAAGCGGGTCACCGGGTTTTCCCACAGTTCCTGCTTCCCCAGCGCAGTTTTCCGTCTCGGATCGAGCAGCACGTAATAGATCGGTCCCTCGAAATTGGTGGTGTGATTCGTCGCCAGGATCGCCGGTCCCTCCATGGGAATCCGCGATAGTTCGTTGCGCTCGATGCGGCAGACCACCCGAAGCACCCCACGGATCGCGCTGTTTACCAGATACTCGGCCACCGGCATTCTCATCTTATTTCTCATATCGTGGTGGACAGTGTACCAATTTGAACCTAGAATTCAAAAGGAGGCGCGATGCTAACCGACATAAGTTCCGGATTTCAGTCATCACAAAATGAAACTATTGGGTTTATTGTGGTGATGGTATTAATTTTTGTAAGCCTTGCCGGATACCAGATCTATTTGAACCGCACCCGGGGCAAACCAAAAAAGAAGAAAAAAAAGTCGACCTCCCAGGACCCGGTACTGCAACGCCGTCCCCAGACGCGACGGGATCTGATCGAACTCTCAAAAGGTGAGCAACGGGTCATGGACCATCTGACGTGGCTGCTGAAGGACCCGACACGCCGGGACCGGCTCATCGAAGACGACCGGCTGCTTGTTCGCGTTGCCCGTCAGGCGATCCGCGAGGGAATTGTCACCGAAGCGGAAGTGCTGCGCCTGTTGCGAAAACTCGAAGTGGATCACGCTGCCCTGGCAGCCGGCGGCCATTCAAGCGACACCATTCCTTCCGGTTCGGAGGTGTCGATCTCCGACCGAAACTTGAACGTTGCCTCAGGAACCCTCCTGTTGAGCGCAGAGTCCGGACTCAGGGTGCGTCTGGAAAAAGGCCAGCGCGCGCTGCAGCCCGGCACCGCGGTGGAAGTGGTATGCGGCGGAGGGGACGGACTCTTTCGTTTTCACTCGGCAATCCTGCAGCGCGAAGGCAAAGAAGTGCTCCTCCAGCACTCCCGGCACGTCGAGACCGTGCAACGCCGCAAGTTTCGCCGACGCGACCTGGAGGTACCGGTGGAAATCACGCTTCCCGGAATCGACGAGCGTCCGCTGGACTCGAAAACCCAGGATCTCAGTATCGGCGGCGCCGCCCTGAAGAATCCGAAAAAGCGGATTATGACCGGGAGCATGGTGCACCTGGTGATCGACGTGGGAAGCTCATCACCGGTGAATATCTCCGGAACGGTGGTCCGCTCCTCCCGTCGGGGCAAGACCGTGCATGTGCGCTTCGAGAACGTCAACGAAGACACCCGCCACCGGCTGTTTCGCAAACTCCTACGCCTCGGCGGCGGCCAGCGATGAAGCTCGCACGCCCCGGCACACAGGCCTGCCCACGAACCGCAAGTGATTAAATAATTATGGTATCGGAAATTAAGGAGAGCGAGCGATGGGAATCGAACCCACATCTCCAGCTTGGAAGGCTGGGGTAATAGCCATTATACGACGCTCGCCTGAAGAATTGTAGAACCGCCGGCGCTTCTGGCCGACGGCGGAAATCTATCACGTGCACCGGATTGCGTCAATAACTGAAGCCGATGCCCACCAGCTTACCGGAAGACCAGCTTACCAAACGACCAGCTTACCGGACGACCATTACCGACACGCCCCGCTCAAACAGACGCGTCCGTTCCTCCGAGACGACCGCCGAGGCATCCAGGGGTAGCGGCAAACCAGGCTCCTGTTCCAGGAGGATCGGCAGGGAGCGTGGATTACCATCGACGCTGACCAGGCGATCATTGGGCCCCAGAACTAAAACCGTTGCTGAATCACCGGTATCATCGCTGCCCACCGCGCCAAGAATCTGGCTCGAGCGATCGATCTCAAAGCCGTACTCGCTTCGAGCCCAGTCACGCAGATAGTTCTCTCCAGCCCGCAGATTGCGAACCAGAACGGCTGCCGAGATCGCGGTAACCGCGCCCCCGACCCCGATACTCCCCCATTGCAGCAGATCTGACCGGGCGAACTCCTGCCCCGCGATGGTATCCCGTTCACCGGGAAAGACATCTGCCTCAGTGGCCAGCAGGTAGCCCCCGTATCCCATACCACCGAGGCCCAACGCTACTCCAAGATAGGGCCATGGGCGCCGTCGCCGGACCTGCACTCGATCCGCTTCACTCATAGCACCCGCGAACGCCCGGCGGTCTGCGAGCACCTCACTCCGCAACCAGTCGAGATCGAACTCCGTTACCACGGTTTCCATCCGGTCCAACTGGGCCTGCGCAGCATCCCATCGCGCCGCACCCAGCGAGTCAGCCCACAGAATGCGCAACATGTGATAGTAGGCGGCACCGTTTCTCTGGACGCGATCGGAAATCACCGGGTCGGTCGCGCCGGCGTTCGTTGCCATGTCATAGGATGCCGGCAGAATTTCGGTCTCCACCTCCCGTTCCTGCACCGCGGAAAGGGTGAGTCGAAAGAACTCTTCGTCCAGTTGCCACGCTCGCTCCAGCGTGCGTTGCCGTCCCCGCAGGACATCGGTGGTATCGCTGCCCTGCGCCGCGGCCAGGAGGCTCCGGCTTTCACTGAGTGCTTCAAAGGCGATCCGATACCGGTCGGGCTGACCAAGAAGTTCGGTGGCCAGTTCGTGGCGAGTCAAAATCTCTCGCTGTTCCCGCCGCGTAACGCGCGGCAGGCCAAAAGAGATTTCAATCGCTTCTCCCGGACGTATACGCCGTTCCGCGGAATACACCAGTTGCTCGCGACCGGAAATTACCACGGAGATCTCGATCCGCCGCTGCCCCACGAGCACCTGTGGAATCGACCGCACCCCCGTACCCACGGCGTTACCGTCAATGGAAACGGAGTACTCCACATCGTTCCGGGACGGGGTGAGCACGATCCCGCCAAAATCGACGCGGTAGCCAAGCATCGCTGAGGTCGTCAGTGACACGAGTTCATCTGCGGCGTCGAGGATATCGAACGACCCAAACGCTTCCCGTCGTTCACTGCCGATAATTTGGCCGGTGAGGTTGCTCCATACTGAGGTTTCAAGTTCCACCCGACCGTTGTCCAGCTCTGAGATGCGCCCAATCACCGCCCCATCGATGCGACGCGCCTCCGCAATTCGCCGGAGCTCGAGCGGGCCCTCCGGCGCATAGGGATCGATACCGGAAGTATCGGGGTCCACCACATCGAAGCGCTCCCCCAACGCCAGGGTCAGACGCACCGTCTCAGTCATATCCCGAGCGAGGAGATCCCATTGGTCAAACTCCGTGGTATTTACAAAGGGTATCACCGCGATCCGGTCGAGACGTTGTTCGGTTCGTTGTCCCTCTTGTTGCGCTGCCAGAGGTCCGGAAATAAGAGCCGCCACTGTGAGAACCAATATTCGCTTCAAAGGCCTTCCCCAATCCACCCAATTACACCTGCGTGCCGGTCTTGATAATGACGTTCTCGCCTCCATCAGTATATATCGGAATGCCGAAGAGATCATACTTTCCCAGGTAGTCAGGCAGACCTTCCCGTGTTTCTCCCAGCGTCCCCCGATAGTTCTGAATGACACGGTACAGCGATATCGGCAGTACTATCGCGGTGACCGGCTTTCCCGTTTCCCGGATTCGAGTAATAGAGCCGTAGAGCTCGGCAATAATTTCCTCCGCCCGCGGCAGATCCTTAGAACAGGACATCCAGAAGATTATACCGCTGAAAGATGGATACGCTGATCAAGGAGACCACTGCCATAATCTTAATCAGGATATCCAGAGACGGGCCCACGGTGTCCTTGAGCGGATCCCCCACCGTATCGCCCACCACACCGGCGGCATGCGCATCGGATCCTTTACCCCCGTGGTGCCCGTCCTCGATGTACTTCTTGGCGTTGTCCCATGCTCCCCCGGAGTTTGCCGTAAAGAGCGCCATCATGATCGCGGAGAGCGTGGTGCCGATTAACAGGCCTCCCACAAACTCGGTACCCAGCAGAAATCCGCTCACCACCGGGGTCAACACGGCGATAAGCGCGGGCGTCTTCATCTCCTTGAGACTGCCGGCGGAGGATATCTCGATACACAGTTTGTAGTCCGGCCGCGTTTCTCCGGTGAGAATCTTGGGGTCTTCCCGGAACTGTCGGCGCACTTCGTCCACCATCTTCCGGGCGGCCTTGGCCACCGCTTCAATCAGTATTCCGGAAAACAAGAACGGCAACGCGGCTCCCACCAGCCCGCCAGCCAGAGTGAGGGTGTCTACCATGTCCAGCACCAGCAGAAACTCACCCTGCGTGTTGTCCGGACCCGCCTGGCTGTACAGGTAGCTTGCAAACAGACTCAGCGCCGCCAGGGCCGCGGAGCCGATGGCAAAGCCTTTTCCAATCGCGGCGGTGGTGTTGCCGACGCTATCGAGTTTGTCGGTGATCTCCCGCACCCGCGGATCCTACGGTCAAGCCGGGACTTCTCACTGATGCTATTGGGGCCGGCAGAAAAGCGGCAAAAGCCATTTGCGAAATTTTTGAAGGAAAACGTCCATCAGGAGACACCCGCCGCATGATT
>JAWOCO010000361.1:0-16005 GCA_046483765.1 Alkalispirochaeta sp.
TGCACCGAGATCATCGCCACCGAGCAACCGGTGGCAACGGACCTGCGAGAGATCCTGGTAGCGATGAAGATCTCCTCCGACCTGGAGCGGATCGGTGACCACGCCCGTCACCTGGTGCGCGTCATGGACCAACTCACCGACTCCGTCTTTCGGGAGACACTGCCCCGCTTTACCGAGATGACCGAGAAAGGCATCTCCATGGTGCACGACTCGATTACCTCATACGTAAACCACGACCCGGAGCAGGCGCGGGAAGTTGCGCGTCGGGACGATGACATCGATGAGATGCACCGCGCGCTCTACCAGGAACTGCTGGACATGATCGCGGCCAACCCGGATCGGGTAGCCACCGGGACCGCTTTGGTCTTCCTGAATCGCTTTTTGGAACGGCTGGGAGACCACGTAACCAACATGTGCGAGTGGATCGTCTACGCGAAGACTGGTGAGCACGTTGAGCTGAACAAGGCCTGACGATGAGTAAGCAGACGATTCTGGTAGTTGACGACGAAGTCGATATTCTGGAACTGGTTCGCTACAACTTGCAGAAAGACGGCTTTTCCGTGCACACCGTTGGCTCCGGTGAGGACGCCCTGCAGGCAGCGCAGGAGCTTCTTCCCGCCGCGATCGTCCTGGATGTGATGCTCCCGGGGATCGATGGCGTTCAGGTGTGCAACCGCCTCAAAAAGGATGAGCGCACCCAAGATATTCCCGTGATCATGCTTACCGCCAAGACCGAGGAGGCGGATATGATCGCAGGTTTGGAAACGGGAGCGGACGACTACATCACGAAACCGTTCAGTCCCAAAGTTCTGCTGGCGCGGCTCAAGGCCGTGATGCGTCGCACCGAAGCCGCGGCGACCCCTTCTTCCGGCACACTTACCGTCCATGGAGTTACGATGGACATCAGCCGGCATGAGGTGTACTGCGAAGAGCGCCAGATAGACCTGTCAGCCACGGAGTTCGCCATTCTTGGGTTCCTCATGACCAATCCCGGGTGGGTCTTTTCCCGCACACAGATCATCGATGCGATTCACGGGAAAGACTACCCGGTGACGGAACGCTCCGTGGATGTCCAGATTCTTGGTTTGCGGAAGAAGCTGGACCCCTGCGGGCGGCTGGTGGAGACGGTGCGCGGGGTGGGGTACCGCTTTCGCGCTACCTGATCCCCGGGGGCCGCAACACTATGGCGCGCACACTCCTTCGGTTGGTGTTTCCCCAATTCGCCCTGCGCCTGGTGATGATCGTCGTCGCCATGGCGGCGGTGATCTTTCTCTTCGCCCGTTCGTACCGGCAGACGATGGTGGTGAGCTACGCGGAAAGCCAGATTGAGTTTCTCCAGTTAGCGGTGTCCGACGCGGAAATAGCATCGGTGAGCGCCGCCGTGGATTGGCTGCAGCGAGTGGTGCCCGAGGGACAACCGGGCGTTGTGTTGTTGGACAGTACCGGAAGCGTTCTGGCCGCACGGAACACTCGTCTTTCCCCGCTGGCGGCGGCGCAGTTGGTGACGCACGTCCGCCGGGGGAACGCGACCATATCACCCGGCGATACCGAGGCGGTGCTGATCGGCGCCATTCGGCCGGTGCCCTCCCTGCGGGAGGAAGACGCCGTCTATCTCGCGGTGCTTGGCGATGGCCGGCAGCTCCGGGAAGAGTTGCTGTCACTCCTGGCTGGACTTTCGATCATGGTGGGATTCATCCTGTTGGCGGTGCTCGTTATCAGCTACCGGGTCGTGCGAAACATTCAAACTCCCCTGCACCACCTACAGACCACGGCAGCCCACTTTGCCGAAGGAAATCTCCAATCCCGAGCAGTTCTCGTGGAGCCGATTGAGCTTAATCGCTTGGGTGATGCCATGAACAGCATGGCTTCGCAGCTCTCGGCGCGGATTGACGCGATCCGGAATCAGCGCCAGCAACTGGAAGCGATCCTGGCCGCGATGGTAGAGGGAGTACTGCTGGTCGATAGCTATCATCGCATCACCTCGATGAATCCCGCAGCAAAGCGACTTTTTGACGTAGCGCAGCTCACCAATAACCGCGGCGAGTTCCGTGCCCTGCTGGAGGTGATCCGCAACAGTGACCTCTTTGATCTGGTACGTACCACGTTCCAGGAGGACTCCCAGCAAGAACGACGGATCGTGATCTACGCCAACCCGGTTAAGCATATGCAGGTCCACGGAACGCCGCTGGAAATCGGTGGGGAGCCGCACGTACTGGTGGTACTAAATGATATTTCCCGGCTCCACGAACTGGAGCAGATCCGCAAGGAGTTTGTGGCCAACGTGTCGCATGAGTTAAAAACCCCGATTACATCGATCCTGGGATTCGTGGAAACGCTGAGCGACGGGGCGATCGAGGACGCCGACGAGGCCCAGCGGTTTCTGCAGATCATTGCCAATCAGTCCCATCGTCTGAGCGCAATCATTGAGGATCTCCTCCAACTCTCCCGGCTGGAACAATCACACCAGGCGATCACCACCGAGGAGATTCACCTCCAAGAGCTCAGTCGTCGGATTCGGGACAATGTGGAACCGCGGGCCCGAGAGAAATCGATCACCCTGCGGGAACACCCGGGAACGCTGACCACCGCCTGGGCCGCCGGAAGTCTTTTGGAACAGGCGATCACCAACCTGGTGGATAACGCGATCACCTACTGTCCGGAGCGGTCTACGATCGATATTACCTTTGCCCTGAGCCGTAACGTCCTTACGGTGGAGGTAGCCGATGATGGCCCGGGAATCCCCCTGGTCGATCAACCGCGCCTCTTCGAGCGGTTCTACCGGGTGGACCGGGCACGGAGCCGCGCTCTCGGCGGCACCGGGTTGGGCCTGGCGATCGTCAAACACATCGCCCAGGCGCATGGGGGCTCCGTGGAAGTGGAAAGCTCCCCGGGTCAGGGGAGCACCTTTCGCTTGTCTATTCCTCAAGCAAGGCCTACCGCCCGCAAGACGATCTGAATCCCCCCAATCAGCGCACCCAGGAACGCCCCAAAGACGTTAATCCATTTCAGATGGCGTTGCATGATGCCCAGGAGCAGGTCTTCCACCCGCTCGATATCAAGACTCTCGATGCGATCCACCACTACCCGGTGGATATCGATTTCTTCCAGGAACCTCGGCGTCAGCCGGGACAAGGTGGACTGAATCTGGTGCGCAATCCAGCGCCCCAGTACTGCGCGCCGCCGTCGGATGAGCGGTATCAGGTCCACCAGGGACTCATCCTGGTGACGATTGAGCCAATCCACCGCCGTCTCAGTGAGTAGGGAATCTTGTCCGGACGTTCCCAGGCGAAGGGCGCGCTGGAGCGCGTCAAACAGTGTTTCCACCCCGGAATCTCCCACCAGCTCCGAGAGGGACTGATCTCGGTGACCGTCGAGCCAGTGGCAGATGCCATTGATCACTCCCTCCCGAGTGGCAGCGGAATCGAGCGCCCCCAGAATCTCCGTGGTACTCCGTTGTACAATAGCCGGAATGCGCGATTCCAGTTGCCGATCGTACTGCGCCGCCGAAACGAACAACCGCTGCAGGGAGGTAAGCTGATCAAGCGAATAGTGCAGGATACGTCGCGCTCGAACGTGCATCTCCGCCTGAACCGCGGGAGATCGCAGAATATGCTCCAAGGACTGTCGCGCGTCCGGCCATAGGTGCCGGACCACCTGTTCCACGTGTTCCCGGGTTACTCCCCGGAGCACCGGTATCCGGCCCACGGGTGCCACCAGGCTGTCGGTGAAGACCATGGCGTACCGATCGATGTCGCGCAGGAGCCGATCCACCGGCAGCGTCTCACGTACGGTACCGAGGCGGATCTCTCCTACCCGATCGATCGCCCGCACCACGAAGGTCTGCAAGGAACGGCCGAATCCCTCGGCCTCGAAGCGTGTGGCGAAAACCTCGGTAGTGAGTAACTCCTTGGCCACCATGGTAGCAATGTTTCCCGCCAACTCCCCGCGCCGGCGCGGAATAATGCCCGGGGTCAGCGGTATCGGGATACCGAGCACCGTCCACGCCCGCAGGGGACGAAAAAGCATGCGGATGGCGAGGGCGTTGGTAAGATACCCGATCACTGCGCCCAAGAGGGGAGGAAGTATCCAGGGCAGGAGTGTTATCACGTCAATTCCAAAGATCATGTACCCGAGTCCTATTCCTGAATGAGCCGCCGGGCGTTGATCGCCTGCTGACGGTTTGAGAAGCGGCGAAGATAGATACTTTGCACCCACCCGGACCCGGCCGGCGTATCTAACTCCGTCCATTGGCCGTCCGCAGTAGTACCGCTTACCTCAAGGACATCCCCGGAGCGGCCGTGACCGATAACCGCGTCCATGATATCCGGGCTCCGGTGCACGCGCACATATCCCTCGGTCACCAGGGCATAGCTGCCCTGCCCCACCAAGGCAGGGGTCTCCGGCAGCTCGAACGTATCGGAATCGCGGTCGGAGCAGGCGGAGAGCAGCATCACCGCCAGGATGAGCGCCACGAACTGGGCCAGGGTTGCAGCTCGCATCACATCGCCTTCAGGGATTCGATTTCGTCACGAAGCACCGCCGCCTGTTCAAACTCCAGGTTCTTTGCATGTTCCAGCATTTCCTTCTCCAGCACGGAAATGAGCTTTTTCCGCTCGGTGGGAACCACGATATTGTAACTCTTCTTCAGAATCTCCAGTTGTTTCTCTTCATCGGATCGTTTCTCTTCCTTCTGGCGGGTCAGGATATCGTGGATCGATTTTCGGATCGAAATCGGAGTGATGCCGTTAGCCTCGTTGTACTCTTGCTGAATCGCCCGGCGCCGGTCAGTTTCCTCGATCGCGCGCTGCATAGCATCGGATTTTTCATCGGCATACATGATCACCATGCCGTTTTCGTTCCGCGCCGCGCGGCCGATCGTCTGGATCAGAGAGGTGGCGGACCGGAGAAACCCGATTTTGTCGGCATCCAGGATCGCCACGAGACTCACCTCCGGCAGATCAAGGCCTTCCCGCAGAAGGTTGATCCCGATGAGAACATCGAAACTGCCGGTGCGCAGATCGGTAAGAATTTCAACCCGTTCTATCGTTTCTATTTCCGAGTGCAGGTATCTCACCTTCACCCCGAGATTGGCCAGATAATCGGTGAGGTCCTCGGACATCTTCTTGGTGAGGGTCGTAACCAACACACGCTCGCCGGCGGCGGTACGGGCACGAATCTCGCCGTGCAGATCTTCTATCTGCCCGGTGGTGGGACGGACGGAGATCTGCGGATCCAGGAGCCCGGTGGGCCGGATGATCTGCTCCACCACCTGTGTCGAACGGGAGGTCTCCGCTTCACTGGGGGTGGCACTGACATAGATGCACCGATCCGTAAGGGAAAGAAACTCCTCCTCCACCAGGGGGCGATTATCCAACGCGGAGGGCAATCGAAATCCGTACTGTACCAGAGACTCCTTACGCGAGCGGTCACCGGCGTACATCCCCCGAATCTGGGGAACGGTTACATGCGATTCATCGATCAGCGTCAGAAACCGGTCGGGGAAATAGTCAATCAGGGTGGCGGGACGCTCACCGCGAACTCGCCCGCTCAGGTGGCGGGAATAGTTTTCGATCCCCGGGCAGTAGCCCATCTCCTCCATCATCTCCAGGTCATACTCGGTCCGTGTCTTGAGACGCTGAGCTTCCACCAACTGGTTCGCCTGGACCAACTCCTGGTACCTCTGCTCCAGTTCCTCCCGGATGTTTCCCAGAGACTGCTGCAGCTGTGATTCCGGCATGACAAAGTGTTTTGCCGGATACACGAAGAGCGTTTCCATCTCCTCCTCGACCGATCCGGTGAGCGGATTGATCCGGTGAATCGCCGATACCTCGTCCCATTCCAACTCGATGCGATACGCCTCTTCCAGATAGGCGGGAAAGATCTCCAGCACGTCCCCCTTGTGGCGAAACTTCCCCCGCTGCAGAATCTGGTCATTCCGATCGTATTGGAGCTCTACGAGTTTGCGACGCACCTTGTCGATATCCAGGAACTGCCCGCGGTCAATACGGATTCGCATTTCGCGGTAGTCCTTGGGGCTTCCCAAGCCGTAAATGCAGCTCACCGTTGAGACGACTACCACATCGGGCCGCTCCAAGAGGTTGGTTGTTGCCGACAGGCGGAGCCGATCGATTTCATCGTTGATCGATGCATCCTTTTCGATATATAGGTCCCGGGAAGCCACATACGCCTCGGGCTGGTAGTAATCATAGTAGGAAACAAAATACTCGACGGCGTTTTCCGGAAAGAACTCACTGAACTCTCGGTAGAGCTGTGCCGCCAGCGTTTTGTTGTGGCTTACCACCAGCGTAGGCAGCTGAGTCTCTTCGATCACCTTTGCCATGGTATAGGTCTTCCCCGAGCCCGTAACGCCTTTGAGCGTCTGGAATCGGTCACCCCGCCGCACCCCGGCGCTCAGTTTTTCAATCGCCTGTCCCTGGTCACCAGCCGGCTCATAGTCGGCGGCTACGCGAAAATCGGGCATTCCAGTAGGTTCCTTTTCCTTAGTCCCATTGAAACTGGTCGGGACGTTCGCTGAGGCGAATCTCCGTCTTCATCTGACGTCGATTTCGCACATACTCCACGGTAACGATATCTCCCGGACGCTTATCTTCCAGCGCCTCGTACAGATTTGCGATGGACGAAACTTCCATCCCATCAACTGCCGTAATGATATCACCTCCGAGGTAGATCACTGTTCGTCCGTACCGCACCGCATCGGCACGGGAGCCGCCCCGGAGTCCAGCCTCCTCCGCGTTACCGCCGGGAACAACTTCACTCACGAGCAGTCCCGTATCCCGGGGAAGGCGCGCATACTCAACCAGGCGCGGAAACAACGGCCGCGGAATGACATCGATCCACCCGCGCCGTACCACCCCATATTCCATCAAGTCCGGTACGACACGGCGCGCAGTATTAACCGGCACCGCGAAACCGATCCCCACCGAGCCACCGCTGGGTGAGAAGATCATGGTAGCGATCCCAATCATGCGTCCGTGCCGATCTAACAGGGGGCCGCCGGAGTTTCCCGGATTGATCGAGGCATCCGTCTGAATCATGTCGCGAATTACCAGATCATTGCGCGCCCGCAACGGACGACCTAAGCCACTCACAATACCGGTGGTGAGGGTGCGGTCCAGGCCAAAGGGATTGCCGATCGCCATCACCTGCTGCCCCACTCGCAGTTCATCGGAGTCCCCCATGGGAATCGTGTCAAGAACTCTGTCCTCCGGGTCGAACTTGACCACCGCCAGATCGTTCTCCGCATCGGTGCCCACTACCTCCCCATCACGCTGCTCTCCATCGGCAAGCGTCACAAAAACCCGGGAGGCACCTTCGATAACGTGGTAGTTGGTAAGCACATAGCCGCGGTCATCGATAATCGAACCGGAACCGGTACTCCCTTCCCGAGGAACCGGCTCCAAAAACCAGTTGTACGCCACCGTCTCCGTGGTGATATTGACAACCGCCCGGTTGCGGTCCTCGTAGACTGCGATCGCTGCATCCTCAGTGGCAGTGATCGCGGTCGCTGAGCCGTCTGCCGGTACCGGTGACAGCTGCGGCGTCTCTATTTCCTCCGGCAGGAACCGCCCGTTCACTAAATCTTCCGGATCTGCAGACGACTCACTACTGCTCACGGCGCCGGTACTGAGTATATCGTGAGCGGTCCACCCGATAGCGGCGGCGATCGAAAAGAAGATCACGATTTTGACTACCCGGAGTACCATTCGGCGAGTATACGGATTGAGCACCCCTCCTGCCAACCTTGCCCACAGCCGGGGGCGACTCCTATATCGGCCCTGGACTGCGCAGGCTCGCCGCCTCGAGAATATCCCCTGCAGCCAGCTCGTCCCGGTCGGCGAGGTCGGCCAAGGTTCTCGCCACCGCCCGGACGCTGGCAGCGGCGCGCTCGGAGAGACCTAGCTGCTGCATGCGCCGTCGCAGCAGCCGTTCCAGGGGAGTGGTGATGGGAATCAGCCGGGCGACCGCTTCAGGCGGAATCAACCCGTTTCTGAGCCATGGAGTCCCGCTGCCCCGGGAGCGTTGGCGCTCGATCGCTCCCGAGATCTGGCGAGACAACTCGGCATGGGACGGGGTCGGAGAAGGAACGTTCTGGTAATAGGTTCTCACTCGGATGTCTACTCGATCGAGCAGGGCAGCTCCCAACCGCCGCCAGTAGCGTTCGATCTCTTGGGTACTGCACATGCACCGCGCGTCCGGTTGTCCAAGTTTCCCGCAGGGACACAAGTTGCTGGTCAGGAGCAGTTGAAAGCGCGCCGGGAACTCATCACTCCGTCCGGCGCGCGTAATCGATACCTGCCGGCGTTCCACTGGCTCCCGGAGCGCTTGGAGTACGCGCGGGCGAAACTCCGTTGCTTCATCCAGAATCATCACTCCATTGTGGGAGAGACTCACCTCCCCCGGGAGATTTCCCTTACCCCCGCCCAGTATTCCCTCAACGGAGGCGCTATGGTGGGGCATACGAACGGGAGGCCGATCGCAGCGCAAACTTCCCTCCAGACCGCGCATCGAGTAGATTCGCGCCACTTCTCGGCCGGTGGGATGGGGAAGATCAGGAAGAAGCGTGCTCACCCGACGCGCCGCCATCGTCTTGCCACTCCCCGGGGGCCCCATGAGCAGCAGGTTATGGAACCCTGCGGCTGCTACCGTAGCAGCCCATTTTAGGGCCGGCTGCCCCACGATATCATCAAAGGATAGGGGCTCCCGGTCCCGGTCTCTCTCGACAACACGCCGGGGAGCCGAGCGCAATCCATGCGTACGCAAGGCGCGGAGGGTAGCGCTAAACAGGATCTCCGTCTCATCAACATGGTGTGAGCCCAGATGCCGCAGGGCCCGCTCTCCGAGGATCACGGTTCCCACCTCGTGATCGCCGGCGGACAAGACAGCCGAGAGGGTGCCCCGAACCGGAATGATCTCACCCCGCACGGAAAGCTCACCGGTAGCAAGGAACTGGTCAGGAAGGGTCACCTGACCACTCCGTTGGAGAATCGCCAGGGCGATCGGAAGATCAAAGCCTGACCCCACCTTGGGCACATCAGCGGGTGACAGGTTGATGAGGATTCGATCAGTGGGATACTCGTATCCGCTGTTACGAATCGCTACCCGCACGCGATCTCGAGCCTCGCGGACCTCGCTACTGGGAAGACCCACCACGTCCGTTCCGGGCAGCCCCCGGCGAATATCCACTTCCACCCGCACCAGCAGTCCCAAGGCTCCCACGGGAGAGAATCCGTATATCATGCCTCCTCCTGCACCTATATACGGCCTTCCCCGCTCTACCGCTTCTGGAATGCGATGGAAACTACTCTCGGTGGGCGCGAATCTCCCGTTGCACTGCCTCATCACAGGCTTCATTGTGTTCATCACCGGCGTGGCCTCGGACCCATTCCCACCGGGGACCGATCACTGCGTTCAACTCGTCGAGAGTTCGCCAGAGATCTGCGTTCTTCACCGGTTTTTTGCCGGATGTCATCCATCCGTTCTGCTTCCATCGATGAATCCAGGCGGTAATACCCTGGCGCACGTACTGACTATCGGTGCGGATCATGATTCCCTCATAGTCGCTGCGGCTTCGCACCCAGGAGAGCGCCTCGATTACCGCCGTGAGCTCCATGCGATTGTTGGTGGTCTGTGCGGCATAGCCGGATTCCGCGTGGAGTACGCCATTGTCCGGCGCCACCGCACGCCATGCCCACGCGCCGGGACCAGGATTGCCATGGCACCCACCATCCGTAAACAAAATGATATCTGTAATTTTAGAATCTCTACTCAAAACGTTGACTCCATCTAGATGCTATTATATCTTGTTCATGATGAGTGACCAGGACGATGCCTCAACCACTTCTTCGGCCTCATTGCCGGCGGAGACTCCCTTAGCGACCTTAAGCAAAACTGCATCAATATTGCGCGCACCTCTCTTCAAATCTCAGAGTAATCGCAATGGAGTTGCATATCGAGTTGTATCAATCAAGGATTTTCCGGAAGCGGGATATTTACCGCCCCCTGATCGCTCCATTCGTCTCACGGAATCTGCTGAAAAGGCGCGCCGGTACACGCTCCGTCCCTATGATCTTCTGGTGATCACGGTGGGGTCGATCGGTCACGTTACCGTAGTCCCGGAAGATTGTGAAGACAACTGGATACCCGCGACCAATATGTATGTGGTACGGTTTGTGGAAGATGCCCCTCGAAGAAGCCGGGCGCTTTACGCGGTCTTTAAGAGCCCCTCCGGGCAAGCGTTGCTGGAGCAGATGGCGCGGGGACGCGGAATCCAGATCGTTCCCAAGAAGGTGTTTTCACAGATTCAGGTACCGGTCTTCACCGAGGAATTTCTGCACATCACTGAACGCCTGTGGGAGCGTGAGCGGGAACTCTATCGGGAAAGCCTACAGAAGCTGGAACAATCCAGAGCGGTGTTCGATAGTTTTGAGGTGGCCGACGCCGAGTCACTGGCTGGATAGCTTCAGGAAAGTGCGGGATATCGTCGCGCTCGTTATACGGCGCGGGGAATGATTTCGTACTGGACCGCAAGGTCCATAAGGTCATCGAAACTCCGGGAAAATCCAACCATCAAGTATCGGCGATGGTCCGCATCCTTCAATGGAAGCAGCAACCAGTTGTTGATGGCCGATAGTTTCTGTGCCTGGCAGGACCCCGCGAAATCCCGAAACGCTGACATCGGTTGCTTCAACAATGCTACCCGTTGGTAGGGCACGATAGTCCGAGCCAGGTCACTGTCCGGTCCCAGCGCAATCTGATCGGGACACTCTTCAGGCAATCCAATACCGAAGCCACCACGCATTCCATGATCAGGCGTCTCTTCGAGTAAGAGCGCCACGCGAGCGTCCCATCTACGGGTAAGCCTCACCAGTTGCCGATACACCTGCCGCACACCGCTATCTCCGGCGGCTGTTACGTACGGAAGTTCGAATCCTCCGGAGACAACCCGCAGCGGCGAGTCAGGGGTGTCGGGCACCTCGGCCGACGAGGTCTGATCGCCCCCGAGGATGTCCCCAAAATCCAGATCCCCAAAGGACGAACCGAAGACGTCATCGATGCCCTGTGCCGTGTGTCGCGTCATAACCTGATCGGCCAGAGCCTGCGTGCGCTGATCCACATCGCGGTATTCACCAAAATAGGCCGAAGCCTCGATTCGGATAATGCCTTCCCGCTCTTCGATAACGGTCTGATTCTTTCCCGCAAACGCGACAAAATCATCAAGGTCTACCACATGGTGGGTGCTGGTATTCTCGATTCCGCGAATGGCCACCGTTTCAGGACGAATCTCGTCAGCTCGATATACCGATGGACGATCGGCGAAGCCCGCCTCCGAGCGCCACTGCATCTGTCCCCCTGAAGAACCAAACGAGGATAGCGCGCTGAAAAAGGGTGCCGGTTGATGGTCAACCTCTTCCACATCAACCGGATCAGACTCATCGTCAGCCGCGAAGTCATCCTCCAACTCTTCCACGTATTCGTCATCATCGGGGACAACTTCAAGCTCAGCTACTTCCTCGATCGCTTCTACATCTTCCCCGTCCTCGAGGGGCTCCAGCTCATCGATCTGATCCAGCTCTTCAACCTCGTCGAGTTCCTCAACCAGCTCCAGCTCTGCAACTTCGCCGGATTCCTCACCCTCGTCCGGTTCTTCCGACTCTGCCGGCCCTTCCAGCCCTTCGAGTTCTTCCGGCTCGAGCACCTCTTCGGTCGATTCGTTCTCGGCCGGTTCGCTTGGGTCGTGGAGATCCATGCGATCGCTTCCGACCCGGTTCACTCCAAGCGCGGCGGGTGGTACAAAAGAATCACTCTCTCCGTCTTCGGCCAACTCGAGTGCCGTACTAGAAATCTCGAACCAGTCGTCGGGAGAGGCCGACGTCTCGCCTGAGGCTGGCGTCTGCGTCACCTCTTCATCCAGCGGCGTCAGTTGATCAATATCTGCAAAGCCGTCGATCTCGGATTGCTCTTCAGCGAGCTCGTCTGCCGGCTCGCCCGCGGGTTCTCCCTCGTCGGACTCATCCAGCTCCTCAAGCTCGTCCGGTTCTTCAACCTCCGCAACCTCTTCCGGCAGCTCTTCGGTCTCCAGCTCTTCAAGCTCTTCTACTTCAGCGGCTTCCTCCGCAGACTCGTCGGCATCGAGTTCTTCGAGCTCTTCCGCTTCAGTGGGCTCGATCGCGGCGGTGGCCTCCACCTCATCGAGCTCTTCCGCCTCAACCGGTTCTTCAGCTTCGGCGAGCTCTACCTCATCCAGCTCCGCAACTTCAGCCGGCTCCAGCTCGTCCGGTTCTTCAGCTTCGGCAGCCTCATCTATGGCCTCGGGGACGCCTTCCTCCGATAGATCCTCGGCGTCAAGTTCTTCAAGTTCTTCAAGGTCTGCAAGCTCTTCGAGCTCACTGAGTTCCTCTCCCGGCTCGGCCGCAAGTTCTCCCTCATCGGCGTCGTCCAGCTCCTGCACTTCGTCCAACTCACCAAGCTCGTCAAGCTCGGTGAGTTCTTCCACCTCGACAGGTTCCAGGTGATCCGTGCTTTCCGATTGCTCGTCCATGGGCTCGCCGGATTCCAGGTCCTCAAGTTCTTCAAACTGCTCTTCGGTAGGCTGCGGGCGGGATCGAACTTCACTGGATTCCTCAGTAGACGAGGAGGAGTCGTGTATGGGCTGGACCGGCCGTTGGGGCACGGATCGCGATGTTGACGCTGATGTCTCACCATATCTTGCCAGTGTCCGCTCGATGATCTCTTCGATCTGCTTGAGGCTCACCGGCTCCAGTTGGGCACGCTGGCCTCCGCCGCTGGTCCCAAGCAGACGGGAAAGTTCATCCCAGCTTTGCTGCATGCTCTGCTCTACGTGCTCCCGCGCCTCGCCGGATACTCGCCCGAGCCCTCGTTTCATCTCCCGCTCGATCTGTTCTTTTCGGCTTTCCAGTTCCCGCTGCCACAGTTCCGGATCGATGGCGCGCCCTTCCCGAAGGTAGTCTTTGACCACCGATTCTTGAAACCGACGAAACCGTTCCGCCACTACCACCGTCGGATCTTGACGGATGTTTAGAACCAGATACGCCACGATAAAGGTCAGGAGAAATACTGATGCCAGCAGGATGACCTGTAAGGGCGTGTCCATCTCCAGCTCATCCTCGTTCAACAAATAGATGAGTCGCGGAAGGCCGTCGGAAGACTGTACAGACTCGATCGTGAAGCTGGATCCCAGGGAGCTGTCGATTACGGGCAGGCGCTCGTCCTCGGAGAGCGCCTGGTCTACCTCTTCGAGGTCGGCACCATCCAGATGCCGGGGAGCGTTCACAATCAAGGTTCCCTGCGGCGTCATTCGTACGCGATTGGAGGGCCCGATAATGCCCGCATCCACAAGGCGGGAAAACACCCCTGCGGTTCCCACCCATGCCACCAGGGTACCCCGCGGGATAGAGAAGGAATCAACCATGGGCACGGTCACCCGCAGCGCGCCACGATCCGGAATCCAGGCGGCGCGGGTACTATCGGTTTCAGGTGCCGGTAAGGACAACGGCGGATCCAGCTCTGAAACGGGACGGTACTCTACGCTTACCTCCGTGCGATTACGGATATCCGCTTCCAGCGTACTGAACCACAATCTACCCTGTTCGCTATCGACGATTCGTATGTAATCGATCTCAGGACGCGTATCCAGGAGTGTGCCGATGAGCTGATTCTGATCTTCAATGTCCTGGCGACTCTGGTTCACCAGGAACACATTGGTGATAGCCGGATTCGCCGCGAGGGCCCCGATTTCTTGCTGAAGCCGGCGGGTGTAGTCACTGACCACTTCTTGAGATTCTTCGAGTAGGGCCTGGGTGTTGGCGCGAATCCGCTGATTATAGAAGCGGGTGTCGATAACTGAAAAAAGACCTGAGTACGCAGCTATTGCGAAGCCGGTAAATACCACGGTGGCGAGGAGGAGACTCAATAGTACTTTCTGCACCGTCTTCATTGATGACCGACCACTTTTTGCGTATACCTATTCTGCAATCTATTGTCGGTCTGGACAAGGCGATCGTTAACCGTTGTCCCCCCCGATAATTGTCACGGCGATTCTCCGGGAGCTCGCACGGTTGCGAAACTCGCACAGGTAGATTCCCTGCCAGGTCCCAAACAGAAACCTTCCGTTGCGCACCGGCACGGTGAGACTGCTGCCTACCAGGGACGACTTGGCGTGGGCCGGCATGTCATCCGGTCCTTCCATGGTATGAACGTACTCCGGCCGATTCTCCGGCACTAGAGCATTGAAAATCGTCTCGAAGTCGGATCTTACATCGGGATCAGCATTCTCGTTAAGCGTCAGCCCGGCGCTGGTATGCATGATCATAATATGGCTCAACCCCTGCTCCACCGAGGATAGCTCGGGAAGAGCCGATTCAACTTCACGCGTCACCAGATGAAATCCTCGAGACCGTGCACGCAACGTAATCACTCGTTGAATAATCATCTCACCCCTTCCCTCGGGAGTTCGCCGCCGGTAGGTCGCGCCGCGTAATCTCCGCCACGATGCGGTCCACGATTTCCTCCGGCTGATACCGTTCGGTATCAATGATGAGATCGGCAAACTGGTAGGCATCGATATCGATGTTATAGAGTCGCAGATAGCGCGCTCGATCGCGCTGGTCCCGTTGGTCGGTGGCGGCGCGCACCTCTTCCAGTGATCCACCTTCCCGCGTCTGAATGCGACGAGCCCGAACCTCCGGCGCGGCGGTGAGATACACTTTGATATCGGCAGCATGGAGCACCCAAATCGCCAGGCGGGACCCGAGCACGCAGCTTCCCTCCATAGCCCGCTCCACCTGTTTCTCGTCCAGATATCGGTCCCAGTAGTCGTCGGACTCGGCCATTCGACACATCTGATCAAAGGAGACGCCCTGCTCCTCCGCCATTGTGTGAAACGTGTAGTTGATCAGACGGATACCGAGCCGCTCCGCGAGCAACCGACTCACCGTGGTATTGCCACAGCCGCTCTTTCCAGAAATCGCGATGCGAAGTGCCCCCATCGTTGCTGCTCTCCTCGTAGACTCTATTCGATGTTGCGAATCTGCTCGCGAATCGCCTCGACGGCGTCCTTCGCTTCCACCACTGCGTCCTGCACTTCCGGCAGCACCGTCTTGCTCCCGGTAGTATTGATTTCCCGGTTCATCTCCTGACAGATAAAATCAAGACGCTTCCCCACTCCCCCGGATTCGTTCAGTAACTGAGCAAAACTGTCCACGTGACTTCGCAGTCGAACGACTTCTTCATTGGTGGCGTGCTTCACCATGAGCATCGCCGCTTCCGCATAGACCCGCTGTTCATCCGCTTCGTTTCCCAGGACCTCACGAAACCGGGTTCGCACCGCATCCAGGACGAACTGCTCCACCTGCGGAGCGGCATTAGCAAACACCGTGGCACTGGCACGAAGGCGGTCCAGATTGCGCTCGATATCGAGACGGGTGATCTCCCCTTCATCCGAGCGAGTTGCATTCCAGCTCCCCAACGCCTCCCTGAGTACCCGCAGGATATCATCGCGATAGAGCTCCGGATCTCGACGCCGCTCGGTCTGGATGACTCCCTCGAAGTCCAGTATGTCGCGATACCCCGGCGGGTGATCGATACCAGCCAACTCTGCAATTTTCTCCAGTGCGGTACGGGCCGCCTCAACCGCAGCGGGATCAACGTGAATTTCGACATCACTACGGTACTCACGCAGTCGTATCTGTACCTCGATCTTTCCGCGTACGGCGTGCACCCCTACCTCCCGTTTGATCTCCGGCTCCAGGGTATTCAAGTAACTCGGCAGCGAGGTATAGATTTCGAGGTATCGATTGTTGAGACTTCGCACTTCGATGCTGAGATCCCGGTCCGCGTTGGATGTTTCAGCGTATCCGTATCCGGTCATGCTTATCATGGCTGTGCTCCCTGTCGCGCCTGCAGCCGCTCCACCACCATCGGAGCGATTCGGAAATTGTCTCCGGCCCCCATCGTAACAAAAAGATC
>JAWOCO010000366.1:0-4048 GCA_046483765.1 Alkalispirochaeta sp.
ATATCGATGTGACCCTGAACTCGTTTGACCACGAGGCGTATAAAACCGCGATCCGGAACTTTCTCGCCTCCGATCCGCCGGATGTGGCGCTGTGGTTTGCCGGAAACCGGATGCGCTTCTTCGTGGAGCAGGGACTGGTCATGGACATCTCCGATCTGTGGGAAGAGGCAGGTTTCACAGACACGATGGCTTCCAGCCGCGCGGCGTTCACCGTGGATGATGGCCTGTACGGAGTTCCCTGGGGGTACTACCAGTGGGGTGTCTTCTACCGTCAGGACATCTTTGAAGAGTACGGACTGGACGTCCCGGAAGATTGGGATGAGTTCATGGAAGTCAGCGATACGCTGGTTGAAAATGATATCACCCCCGTTTCTATCGGAACCAAGTTTCTCTGGACCGCCGCCGGCTGGTTTGATTACCTGAACCTGCGGATTAACGGCTACGATTTCCACATGGATCTCACCGCCGGTGACGTGCCCTACACCGATGAGCGCCTGGACGAAGTATTTGACGTATGGGGTGAAATGATTGACGGCGGCTACTTCCTGGAAAACCACGCCACCTACTCCTGGCAGGAGGCGCAGGCACCGTTCATTAACGGAAACGCCGCGATGTATTTGATCGGAAACTTCATCGTACCCGACCTGGAGTCCGCCGGGGTGATCGACAACGTGGGGTTCTTCCAGTTCCCCGAAATCAATCCTGACGTGGGAACTTACGAGGATGCCCCCACCGAGGCGTACCTGATTCCCTCCGGTGCGGAGAATGTGGAAGAGGCCAAGCTGTTCTTGGAGTTTGCCTCCCGCGCAGACATCCTGGCTGACTTTGCCTATGAAGTGGGCAACATTCCGCCCAATAGCGAGAGCCGCCCGCCGGAAGACCGCTTTACGATGGCCGGATTCGAAATGCTGAACGCCGCCGATGGTCTGGCGCAGTTCTACGACCGTGACACCAGCCCCGAGATGGCTTCCGTCGGTATGGAAGGCTTTCAGGAGTTCATGGTGAACCCCGATCGGGAAGACGCAATTCGCGAGCGCCTGGAGCGCGAACGGCAGCGGATCTTCGAGTAAAACCCGGAGCGGGCCGCCCTGGTCCGCTCTGATCCGCTCAATCTGATAAGACGGTGGCCCGCGACGTAACACTTCGGGGCCACCGATTTTCCGCCAATACCGGACCTCCGCAAGGATCGATACCGTGAAAAAAGAAACTGAATACCGTTGGTTGCGGCTGCAATTTACCCTGGCCCCGGTTTACTTTCTGGCCCCGGCGTTTATTCTCTTTACCCTATTTGTGCTCTGGCCGGTAGTACAGAGCATCTGGATCAGCTTCCACGAGTGGAGCGGCTTTGGAGAGATGACCTGGATCGGCTTCGAGAACTATCGCGAGCTCTTCCAGGACGAAGATTTCCACACCGCCTTCGCGAATAACATTCGCTGGTTGGTCCTGATGCTGTTGGCACCGGTGGGGGGGCTGTTTATCGCACTCTTCCTCAACCAAAACGTCCGGGGAATCCGGATGATCAAGTCGCTCTTTTTCTTTCCCTTTGTGATCAACCTGGTAGTAGTGGGCTTGATCTTCTCCTGGTTCTACAACCCCGACCTGGGGCTGCTGGCTGAGCTTTTCCGGGCCTTCGGGTTACGGCCGATTCCCGTCCTGGCTGATGAAGATCTCGCCACCTACGGAATCATCCTGGCAAATCTGTGGCCGCAGACCGCCTACTGCATGATTCTGTACCTTACCGGCCTCACCAGCATGAACTCCCAGGTGCTGGAGGCGGGCCGGATCGACGGCGCCTACGGGTGGACGATGCTCTGGAACGTGGTGCTGCCGCAACTGCGGGGTGCCAGTTTTATTGCGGTGGTGGTGACCGTGATCGGGGCGCTGCGCAGCTTTGACCTGATTGCGATCATGACCTCCGGCGGTCCCTGGGGTGAGAGCACCGTACTGGCGTATCTTATGTACCAGGAGTCCCTGTTCAACTTCCGCATGGGCTACGGAGCCTCCATTGCCGTCATCCTATTCCTGATTATGACCGTGTTTATCACGTTCTTCCTGCGGTCGGTTGTACAAAGCGAGGAGAGGTAAAACGATGTTTCCTACACCTATTGAACGCACTAAACTTTCCACGCGGATGATTTACCGCGTCACCCTCCTCGTGCTGCTCCTGCTGTGGATGCTGCCGATGCTGGCGGTAGTGGTTACCTCCATGCGTGGCAATCAGGACATCATCTCCGGGAACTACTGGGGCTGGCCCACCGAGTTCAAGATGATCGAGAACTACGCCGAGGTCTTTAACCCCGCCCGCAGCCCCATGTTGCAGTACTTCATTAACTCCGTAGTGATCACGCTTCCTTCCGTGTTTATGGCGATCTTCTTTAGCGCCATGGCCGGGTACAGCCTGGCGATTCACCGCTTCCGTGGGCGTATTCTTCTGTACGCGGTATTCATCGCGGGGAACTTCGTGCCCTTTCAGATCCTCATGATTCCGGTGCGCACCCTCTTTGCCAACCTGGATCTGCTGGATACGCTGTGGGCGCTGATTATCTTTCACACCGCCTTCCAGATCGGCTTTGCCACCTTCTTTCTGAGAAATTTCATCGCCGATCTGCCGATGGCACTGGTGGAGTCCGCCCGCATCGAGGGGGCCACGGAGATGGGAGTCTTTTTCCGGGTCATTCTGCCACTGGTGCGGCCGGCGTTGGCCTCGCTGGGGGTACTGCTCTTCACCTTCATCTGGAACGACTTCTTCTGGGCGCTGACGCTCGTCCAGAGCGACTCCGCCCGGCCGATCACCTTTGGTCTGCAGGCGCTGCGGGGCCAATGGTCGATCTCCTGGAACCTGATCGCCGCCGGCTCGGTGGTGGCGGCGGTGCCCTCGGTGATCGTCTTCTTCGTACTGCAGCGGCAGTTTATCGCCGGGTTGACCTTCGGCGGCGTCAAGGAGTAAGTGCGCACCATGATCACCACTGCCCCCGACGGCCGCACGTTTCACCTGCACAATCGCTTCTTTAGCTACGTCATCCATGTGATGGACGGGCGCTTCCCGGCGCACCTGTACTGGGGCGCCCCGCTCGGCGCGGAGGCGCCCATCGATGTGGACGCGTTGATGCACCCGGCGGCACCGCCCTACCTGGCGATTCAGTCGCGGGGGGAGGCTCCCAGTGACGGGGAGTGGCCGTTGGCCGCCGGCGGGTATTCCCTGGATACGCTGCCGCAGGAGTATCCCACCTGGGGTACCGGGGAGCAACGGCGGGGCGCGCTGGAGGCGGTGCTGTCCGACGGCACCGAGCAGCTCCGCCTGGAATATCGGGATCACCAGGTGACGGAGGAACCGCTCTTTCCCGAGGGGGTGCCGGCGCTGCGGAGCGACCACCGGCTGGGCGCCGCCAGAACCCTTCGGGTTCAGTTAGCCGATCCCCGGGGCGACCTTTCGGTGGAGCTGTTCTACGTTGTTCTGGGGGAGAGTGCGGCGCTTCTCCGGTGGACGCGGGTGACCAATTCCGGGGCGCAGGGGGCGGTGACGCTGCGGCGGGCGATGTCCGCGTCGTGGGACCTGCCCAACGATCACTACGACATGGTCAGTCTCGGTGGGGCGTGGGCGCGGGAGCGGCACGTGCTGCGGACGCCGTTGAGTGCCGGATCGCACACGGTGGGAACGCGGGCCGGAGCCTCGAGCCACCAGACGAGTCCCTTTGTTGCCGCCTGTCTGCCGGAAACGGACGAACACCACGGCCAGGTGTGGGCGGCGGGACTCCTCTACAGCGGAAACTTCACCGCCGGCTGCGAGGTGGACCAGTACGGGGCGTGCCGCGTGTCGTTGGGAATCGACGGATATCGCGGCTGTCTGTTACCGGGGGACGCGTTTGAGACGCCGGTGGCGGCGTTGGTGCACAGTGAAACCGGGCTTACCGGCATGAGCAGCGCCTTTCACCACCTCCTGCGGGACGGCATCGTGGCCTCCCGGTGGCGGGCGACCCCGCGAAAGACGGTAATCAACAGCTGGGAGGCGATGTACTTCGATCTCAGTGCCCAGCGGGTGACGGAGCTG
>JAWOCO010000247.1:0-6913 GCA_046483765.1 Alkalispirochaeta sp.
CTCTCCTTTTCGGCGAAGCCCGGGGAGATGATCGCGGTGGTAGGATATACCGGCGCCGGGAAGACGACGATCATCAATCTCCTCACCCGTCTATGGGACGTGGACTCCGGTCACATCACCCTGGATGGCGTGGACATTCGAAGTATTCCTTTGGGAGCGTTGCGGAGATCGGTACAGCAGATCCAACAGGATGTGCACCTCTTCAGTGATTCGATTCGAACCAATATTACCCTCGGCCTGGATGTGCCGGAAGAGCGCATCTGGGAGGCGTGTCGCGCGGTGCAGCTGGCCGACTATCTGGAAATGTTACCGGAGGGTCTGGAGACGATGGTACAAGAACGGGGAGCCAACCTGTCCGCCGGTCAGCAACAGCTTATCTCGTTTGCCCGGGCTCTGGTGCACGATCCACCGGTTCTGGTCCTCGATGAGGCGACTTCCAGCATCGACAGCGAAACTGAACAGCGACTCCAGCACGCGGTCACGGCGGTGACCGGCGGCCGAACCTCCCTGGTAATCGCGCATCGTCTCTCGACGATCCAACACGCCCACAAGATCATGGTCTTGTCCCATGGAGAACTGGTGGAGATGGGTACTCACCGGGATTTACTGCGGCAGGAGGGGTTGTACGCTACTCTGTACCGACTGCAGTACGAGCAGCAGGGCAGTTCTGGAAATTAACGCACCACTCAGGACCATTACCGCGGGCCGTACCGCCCTCCCCTGAGCCGCCGCGCCGGTCGGTACCGCGGGAGAACGCACACACCGGCACCGAGGTGTACTGTCCCTGGGGCCCGAACATGCGCACCTGTCCACTGAGAATATTGATCTCATGAACCCGAAAGATATCGCCCTCAATTTCCACGGGCGCTCCCTCTTTGGGATATCGTCGACGCTCTTCGCGATAGTAGTCATGTTCATAGGAGAGACAGCACAGCAGCCTTCCACACGGTCCGGAGACTTTCATGCTGTTCAGGGAGTAGTTCTGGTCCTTCGCCATGCGGATCGACACGGGCGCCAGCCGATCGGATACCCCGTTACAACAGAGCCGTCGACCGCAAATACCCAGGCCCCCGATTATTCGCGTCTCGTCCCGAACACCGATCTGCCGTAGTTCTACCCGCACGTGAAATCGACTCACCAGATCCCGTACCAACCCGCGAAAATCAACGCGATGGTCGGATACGAAGAACAGTAGCAACTTGGAGCGATCCAGCAGATAGTGCCCACTGACCACGCGCATATCAAGTTCATGCTCCTCCACCCGCTCGGCACAGATCCTGGCAGCGGTGTGGCCTTCCTGCTCTTGATCCCGATACCGGGCGATATCGGTGTCGGTAGCGACGCGGTCGATGCGGTACGTTTTACGAAACTGCTTACGATTCGCTTCACTCACCGGTCCGATCGCGACCCCCAGGTCCTCTCCGTAGCGCCCCTGATACACAACGGTCTGGTCGGCTTCTACCTCGAGCACTCCTGAGTCGGCAAGATCAGTCTCGCGCGTATGTAGATTTCGTACTACCAGTTCCATAGCTCAACCCTCAATGCACCAGATCCACGAGCATGCCCTGGATTTCTTCCAATCGCCGCAGTATGTCGATCTGTTCTTTTTGTGTTCGCAATAACCCGTTTACCAGTCGATCCACCGAGCGGTTCACCTCGGTCAACAGGTAGTAGCGCTTACGTGACATGACACTAAACCCGGATTCCTGAATCTGAACGTTATTAGCATCAGGCATGACTTTCCGTAAAAATCGTTGAACCGCTTCGCGATATCCTTGAACAGCCGAATATGTCCGCTCGTTCAAGAGCCGCTGCCCCGCCTGATGAACCTGATCGAAGAGCTCTTCCGTGGGGGCATCGATACTCCCCGGCAAGTTGGGGGCACTCAGTGCCGCGTCCACCTGGGCCGCGTCGGCGACGTCCTGCGCCTCCTCGGGACTGGTCAAGTGGCGGGCGAACCCTCCCCCCACGGTATCGCTGGAAGCAGATCCGCTTTTCCGACGGTGCGACGAACGCAACCGGTCTGACCGGATCGGCTCCATTACGATGTCCGTTGGGTATCAACAGCCGCTGAGGATGACCGCCGATTCCGGCGACGTCGCCCGGATTTGGCAGGCCCCGTTTCGGAGAGAATCGTATCATCCGCGGCGGGGGCCACGTGGGCCTCGGTGCCACGGACGTGCATCGCTCCGTCCAGAATTACCCCTGACTCCGCAATAATGCGGGGACTATAGATATTTCCGATGATGATCGCCGTATCCAACGCGATTACCTTGTCACTAGCGTAGACTGTACCGCGGAACACACCACCGATCACTACGGTGGCGGCGTCCAACGTGCAATCAGCGCGCCCTCCGCGACCGATAATCACGCGTCCACTTGACTTGACGCCGCCACTGAAGTCGCCGTCGATCCGAAGCAGACCTGACACGTTGATCGTACCCTTGAAGTACGTTCCGGCTCCGACAATTGAGTTAACGAGTGCTGTTTCTACAGAAGCCATGATCAAAAAACACGCGATCAGCGTGTGCCGATACCGCCGCGCGTAAAGGAATTGCTGATCGTCAAGAACGCCGAGGGATCAACCACGTCGGTTCCCAGCATCACGATAAAGTCGAGATGCGGGCCGGTTGATGTTCCAGTATTACCCAAGGTCCCGATGCGATCTCCTTGAACCACGTCCTGCCCCTCGGTGACGAGTATGCTTTGCAGGTGCGAGTAGCGTGTACGGAACCCGTACTTGTGGCGGAGAAACACATAGAATCCGTAGCCTGGATCGTAGCCCATCTCCACGACCTTCCCGTTTGCACTGGCCAGGACCGGTAGCCCTGGAGGTCCGGCAATATCGATACCCTTATGCAAGTACCATTGACCGGTGATGGGATGAATGTTGGGACCGAACTCCATCGTAACCCTGCCCATTCCATTGGCCACCGGCCAGAAATTGGGCAGATCGGAGAGCAACGCTTGCTGAGACTCCAGCACCGATCGCATCTCCCGTAACGGATTGATCGCCTCTTCCAAAGTGGCGGTGAGCTTCTGAATGTCTTGAATCTCCCGGGACTGGTCGTCAGCTACCGCCTGGATGTCAAAAAATGACGCCAGATCTCCCCGCGTCACCGCCGCGGGCACGGCAGCGTCGGGCTGCTCAATTCCCAGGCTGTTGATCGTGTCCACCAGTTCTTCGTCAAAGGCGCGGCCGCTGCGGAGCAGACTCTGCACCTCACCGATGACTGAGTCCAGGTTTGCCTGGCTGTCCGAGAGTTCCTCGTCACGTTCAGTGATGATGGCGGTAGATCCGATATGCACACTGGAGAGATAGATAAAACTTCCCACGATTCCCGCAAGGAGGACTCCCGCAAAGATCAGAACCAGTGCATTCACATGAAAATTGAGCACGCTCCGCTCTGAGTGAGGAATGAGCATAATTGTGAACCGCTGCGTCAGGGCTTGCCAAAGACGCCGCGGGAATGCTGGTCGAGAAGTACGTGTGCGTTGCTTTGATGCCACCAAATATCTCCGTTAATTACGATAACATAGAGAATTATACTCGTCAATTACTATACTTAGTATCGGTCAACCTTGACGAAGCCTGACCGCGGTGCTATGTTTTTTTCCAAGCTGACAACAGCGATTCCGATCTTACAAGCAAAATGGGCAACAGTATGAGATTTTTTGATACTCACGCTCATATCGGGTTGATCGACGAAGACCCGATTGAGCAATTAATTATTAGCCAGGAAGCCAGACACGAGCACGTAGACGGCATCCTTAGCATTTGCAACAACGTTCGAGACTTCTTCGATCTGCATGCCAACCTCAAAACCGCGCCCAACGTGTATTTCGCCGTCGGAGTCTCTCCATCGGAAGTTACCAATCCTGGCAAGGAATGGGAATCCCAGGTTGAACAGGGAGCGTCCCTCCCACGGGTGGTGGCAATTGGAGAAACCGGTCTCGACTACTATCGTAAGTTTGGAAACCGGGATTCACAGATCGAGTTGTTCGTTCGACAGCTAGAGCTGGCGGCCCAGCTCGACAAGCCGGTGGTAATTCACAACCGGGAAGCCGGCACCGACGTGCTGGACATCCTCAGCCAGAAAATTCCACCCAAAGGCGCGGTACTCCACTGCTACTCTGAGAACTGGGAGTACGCCAAGAAGGCGCTGGAACTGCCGATTTACATCTCCTTCGCCGGGAACGTCACCTATCGGAACGCCCGCAATCTGCATGAAACCGCCAAGAACATGCCTCTGGATCGGATGCTGATTGAGAGTGAGAGCCCTTTCATGGTGCCCGCCGCGCATCGCGGTCAACGTAATCGTCCCTCCTATCTACCGGAGACGGCCAAGTTTCTCGCTGAGCTCCGCGATATGGATGAGGAAGAATTAGGTGAACAGCTCTACGCCAACAGTTGCGAGTTTTTTGGTATTACGCCGTAACTAACGGGGATAATCACTGCCCGGAGCGTTGCCGCCGGTACTCGTACATGAGCACCCCCGCGGCCACGGATACGTTAAACGAGTCTACGCCGCTTTCCCGGGGCGCTTGCCCGGGAATGGTGACGATCTCGTCACAGGTTTTCCGTGCCAGCGGTGAAAGTCCTTTTCCTTCCGCTCCCAACACCAGCACGCTCCGCGCGGCAAACTCCACATGGACAAGCGAGGTGCCCCGGCTGTCGGCTCCGTAGAGCCACCATCCCGCATCACGGCACAGATCGATTGCACTCCGAAGGTTCGAAACATACGCCGTTGAAACAAAACGGGACGCCCCGGCGGAGGTGCGATGGACCGTGTCGCCGGTGGAGGCGCTTCTGCGGGTGGGAATGATCACTAACGATGCCTGTAACAACAGCGCTGAACGCAGAACCGCGCCCAGATTGTGGGGGTCGGTCACATGATCGAGGGCAACGATGAGCGATTCCCGGTCCTCCCGGTGAGTGTCCAGCCATGACTTCAGCTCCACCGTGACGCCATCGGACGACGATTCCTCTTCTATGAACAGCGCCGCGCCTCGGGCAGCATCCCCGGCACGACGCCGCAGCTCCCGCGAGTCCACTCGCCGCACCGCTACACCGGCTCGCTGTGCCGCGTCGGCCAGCTCCCGGTTGCGCGGCTCATTGCCGGAGAGAAACAGCGTTCCGCTTTGGTGATCCGCCAAAGCAGCTCGGATCGCGTGGCGGCTGGTTAGCCAGGCCATCGCTTAGTCATCTCCGAACTCTTTCACCAGATCAATACTACCGTCATAGTTGGTATCTCGCTCATACCCGCGTACCCGGACGCCATCGTGCATGTAGATCCATAGATCGATTTCCCCGTCAAAGTTGGTATCCAGGAGTTCTGCATGGAGGACTCCGTTACGATAGATATAGAAGTCGTCCATCATCCCGTCCTGATTGTAGTCCATCGCTTCATACCGCTTCTCATTCTCGTCATTGAGTTGGAGCGCGTAATCCACGGAGCCATCAGAACTGGTATCTCCCGTGATCCAGGCTTCACCGTAGTCATCTACATCGAAGATTGGTTCAAACTCCTCATCACTATCGTCAATTCGCTCTACCGCCTGCGCTCCGGCGATAGTCAAAACCAATGTCAGCATGAGAAGTACCTGCGTTATACGGTGTGCATTCATGAGTCCCCCTGTGGTGTGTATCGACTCGCTCCCTGGAGAGCTTGATACACTGGGGGATGTTCTCTACCGGACGCGACCGGAGGTGGGACTAGAGCTCGCGAAGGGGAATCGGATCGGGGGTCTGATCCTCACCCTCCAGCTCGGAAAGCTCCTTGAGCAGTTCTTTGGCGCGGCCGGAGACGCGCTTGGGTACCTCAACATGGATCTTAATATACATGTCACCGCGGCGACTGCTGTTAACCAGCGGTATACCCTCATTCTTGAGGCGCAACACTTTTCCGTGTTGGGTGCCGGCCGGAATCTTTACGCGAGCTCGCTTGCCGTCCAGAGTAGGAACCTGGATATCGGCGCCGAGGGCGGCCTGAGTAATACTGATCGGTACCGCGCAATAGACATCATTCCCTTGCCGCTCGAAGTGTTTGTGGGGCTGCACGTGAACCACCACATGCAGATCACCCGGTTCACCGCCACCACGGGCGGCGTCCCCCTGTCGAGGGATACTTATCCGTTGGCCGTTGGCGATACCGGCAGGAATTGTGACCTTCACCCGTTGACGTTTTTTTACGACTCCGCTGCCGTTACAGGAGGAACAGGGATTGTCCACCACCGTTCCTTCACCGTTACAGGTAGGACACACCGAAGCTACCGAGAAGAACCCGCTGCTCCGGCGTACCTGCCCCGCACCACCACACGTCTGGCACGTCTTTCGACTGCTTCCCGAGGTTGCCCCGCTCCCACCACACGTCTCACATGCAGCTTCGCGCTCGTAGGCAACCTCAACTTTGGTGCCGAAGGCGGCATCCGTAAAAGAGATTTCCAGATCATATCGGAGGTCTGATCCGCGGGCGGGACCGCCCCGGCGCCCTCCACCGCGGCCGCGGCCACCGCCGCCGCCACCAAAAAAGGACTCAAAGATCCCGGAGAAATCTCCAAAGATATCCTCGAAATCGCGGAAGGCGGAGGAAAATCCCTGTGAACCGGGACCGCCTCCCATGCCTTCTACTCCGGCGAAGCCAAACTGGTCGTAGGCCTGGCGTTTTTCAGCGTTGGACAGAACTTCGTACGCTTCTGCCGCCTCCTTAAACCGGTCCTCCGCAGCTTTATCGCCGGGGTTCCGGTCAGGGTGGTTCTGTACGGCAATCTTGCGGTACGCCTTCTTAATCTCATCTACCGAGGCATCTCGGCCGAGGCCGAGTACCTCGTAGTAGTCACGTTTGGCCACGCTTGCTCCGTCCTGACTTATTTCGAGTTTTCGTCGTCGTCATCAACGACTTCATAATCAACG
>JAWOCO010000283.1:0-2749 GCA_046483765.1 Alkalispirochaeta sp.
GCAATTCTTATGTTAACAGTTTTGCATTTGGTTATGCAATCTGTTTTTCTATTGGTATTCTTTCATTATACATAATGTTAGCGGATTATATAAAATAGTAAGGAGTTGATAAAAACATGGATATATTCGGATATGATATTCCCAGTACAGTATCGTGAGCATCCCCTCGTTGATTCTCTTCAAGAACGGAGAGGAAGTAACGCAGCATATCGGTGCCGCCCCCAAGGAAACGATCGTACAGTTCTTCGAGAAACATCTGGACTGAAGACTGCCGCCCATAGACAGCTACGGCTCGTACACCTCGGTGGTATTTACGTACCCCGCGCTGGAGCTGCTGGTGGGGCCGATGTGCCAGTCCGCCGGGCTATCCGTATCATCCACACCGGGGGTTCGATTGATTGAGCGCGTTCCGGTGCTGTCGTCCGGGTCAAACAGGTCCTCCGGGATTACCTGATCTCCTGAGATCTCCCACGCGCCGAGCGCTACCAGCTCTTCAAGAAAGTCTAACTGTGAGGCCAGTCCGAATCCCCGCAGTGGGTGGGAGGCGTCATACACTTTTGAGCTGTACAAAAACGCATCCATCACCGGTCCCCCGGGGAACTCGGTCAGACTCAGCGCTCCGGTGGTGTTGGGGATACCATCCCCTCCTGATACCCACACGTCCCACGCTTCAGGATGGGTGTTTTGACCGCCGCTGACGCTGGGATCATCGAGTTCGTCGATCTCCTCCGGATCTCCCTGCGGCTTAAAGTGCACGATAATGAACTCGCCGGCGGCCACCTCCATCCGCGGAAAGACGTAGCGGCTGTCCCAGTGAGTAGGACTTCCCTCATAGAGCGTCATTCCCCCAAGATTCCCCGCTTCCAGCGCCTGTAGTTCCGCCCAATCGGTGTGATTCCCCGTCCCCTGACACACCACTTCATTAATCAGCACGTCCGGGAGTTCCGCGTTCATGCCGTACACCGATACCAGGATCGACGACATATTTCCGGAACGATCCTCCACCCGCGCATCGATCCAGTACAGTTCCCCCGGTTGGAGGGGCTCATCCACGGACACTACCAGTTCCTCCTCCCGCCACTGAGCTGCGACAACCTCCCGCGGTGGATCCAGGGTAGCGTCGCATAGCTCCACCGGTTCATTAAACAGCAGCGCGAACTCCGATTCGCTCCGGGCGGCAACTGTGGTCAGGACCGGCGGCTGCCAATCCCCCTCGATCATCTCCGGGAGCTCCGGAACTCCCGAACATCCGAGCGCCACCGCCGCCACCGCCATGACCACACCTCCGGTCCACAGATCTCGCCAGTTCATAGGGCCTCCTCACTCTTTCAACGGCGGTGTGAGCCATCGTGCTTCGTGAAGCGGTTGCGATGGGAGATTTGCAGCACTATACTCCACACTACTGGAGGACGCACGTGTCAGATAATCCGCTCTTTGATAAATATGGTCAGACGATCAGTGACCGCACGCCCATCTTTCAGGAAGGTGATGTTGGTGAGAAGATGTACATCATCCAGTCCGGTGTCATTCGAATCACCAAGAGAATAGATGGCAAGGACCACCTGCTCGCGGAACTCGGCAAGGGCGAATTCTTTGGCGAAATGGCGATCGTCTCCAATATCAAGCGGTCCGCCACGGCCACTGCCTCGGGAACGGTGGAAATACTCGCCTTTGACCGCCCCGGATTCGAGGCGATGATCAGCAAAAATACCAAGATCGCCATGAGCGTTATCGACAAGCTCTCCCAGCGTCTGCAGAATGCAAATGCCCAGATTCAACAGCTCCTGCGTCGCAACGAGCGCAGCATGATCGCGCTGAATCTGTACAATCGTTTCATGGAGAAGGAGTCGGAGGATCCGGTGCTTACCTTCGATAAAACCGTGGAAACGATCGCCCTGGAACTTCAGTCACCTCAAGACCTGATATCCGAGGTTTTGTACGGGTTTGATACCGCGGGAATCTGTAAGGTTGAGGGAAATGGGATACGATTACAGGATACGCGGCGGCTGGTTGCCCTGGCCACCGTGGAAGGATCATAAGTATGTGCGGAATTATCGGATACTGCGGAGCGCGTCCGGCGGCTCCGATCCTCGTAGAAGGACTGAAACGGCTGGAGTATCGCGGGTATGATTCGGCTGGAATCAACGTGGAGTTCGACGGCGCGTTTCAACTGATTAAACGCGCCGGAAAGATCAATGACCTGCGCGCTCACGTTCCCGATGATCTCCCCGGTACCACCGGTATCGGGCATACCCGCTGGGCGACCCACGGTAGCGTCACCGACAATAACGCGCACCCCCATACCGATCCCACCGGCACAGTGACGATCGTACACAACGGCATCATCGAAAACTACCAGACGCTGAAGAATCGTCTCGAGAGTGAAGGTAACGTCTTTACCACGGAAACCGATTCCGAGGTAGTGGCCCACCTGGTGGCAAACTCCTACACCGGCAATCTGGAAGAGGCAGTGAAAGAGGCGGTGCGCCTCATCAAGGGAACCTACGGGATCGTGGCGATGCACGCCCACGAGCCCGGACACATGGTGGGCGCCCGGAACGGATCGCCGCTGGTTCTGGGTATTGGTGACGGCGAGATGTTTCTCGCCAGCGATGTGACCGCGATAATCGCGCACACTAAGCAAGTGGTTTACATCGAAGATGGTGAAGTGGTGTCGGTCACCGCCGATACCTACCGGACTACCGACCTGCGAAACAACCCCGTGGAGAAGCAAATTGACCACGTGGGA
>JAWOCO010000287.1:0-4462 GCA_046483765.1 Alkalispirochaeta sp.
TGATCGGCGCCGCCGGAGTATCCGCCGTACCCATGGCCGCCCGGGTAGTTAACAAAGTGGGCCTGGAAAGCAATCCCCGCAACTTCCTCTTGATGCACGCCATGGGCCCCAACGTCTCCGGCGTGATCGGATCCGCGGTGGCCGCAGGTATTTTGCTGGCGGTCTTTGGATAGGTCGAACCGAGGGTTCACCGGAGCCCTCCCCCATTCATCTGACCGCGCCCGCCAGTCGGGGCCGGCGGCAGGGGAAGCCCCTATCCGCGGGCGGCCTCCTGGGCCTCTCGGGGAGTGGTATCGCCCTGAGTTACTACCGGTGTCTCCTCCGTAGCGGAGGCGGTGGCCGGCGCGCCGATCAGCTCGTGCTCCACCATGATCAGGCTGCGCAGGGCGGTCACCAGCCGCCGATAGCTGGAAGTAATCAAATCAAAGATCTCCGAGGGAGGCACGCCGTCTTCTTCCAGTTCTATCCGGACGCCCCCCGCTGAAAGTACCTTACGCACGTTCTGCCGGTTGGTATGGAAGGCAAACGCGATCGTTTCCAACGCGTCCAGCGCCTGATCGATCAGCACGCGGACATCGGGGCGGTGTTTGGCATACACGTTGATCTTGTGCATTCCCGCCATGGCGCCATCGGCGTCGCTGTGGCTCAAACGTTTCAGCTCATCCCCGATCATACCGCGCTCATCCCCGGTTCCCATGAGTTCTTCCAGTCGCGCCAGGGCGTTGTCCAGGTCTACATGCGCCTCGAGAATCTTGGCCCGGTCCGGGGTGGTCAAGAGATGCTGCTCACGGGCCAAAACACCCGCCATGGTCCGGGTATCCCGAAACCGCAACGCCTGCGCCAACCGCCGCAGTGCTCCCACACTTCGCTGATACAGAGAGGCCGGAATCCAGGTAGCGTTGGACTCGTGAATATCAAACTCATTTCGCAGGATCTCCTCCACGATGAGCGATCGGCGACGCAGGAGAAACGGTCCCACGTTAATCGTTTCAAACCATGCGGCGGAAAAGCGAGCCCACCAGTTGGTCTGTACGGATAACTGGGTGGGAGTAAGCCGCGGTTCATCCGCCGCCAGACGCACGAGATCAAACAGAGGCACCGCGGTATGAAGGTCATCGAGAGCCGACCAGATCAGCTCATGCGCCTTCGTTTGCGTCCCGGCGCGGGTGCCGGTGTACTCAGCCGCGATCTTAATCGCAGAGGTGTGCTTGTTGCGGATACAGAGGTCCACGGTAGCCGCGAGCTCAGTGAGCGGTTTTCGGACGATTCGCATGGGGGTACGGATCCCTTCCGAGGTCTTCTCCGGAATAAGACCCTTGAAGTCTACCGTCGCCAACGCGGCCAAAGCCTCGATACTGCGCCAGGCTGGATCCAGGTGTGATCGAATAGCGTCCTTGTTCACATCCAGGGACTGCTGCAGGTGATCGCTGACCACTTCTTTCGCGCCGGAGATGGTGGTGGCGGGATTTGTGAGGAGATCCTCCGGCACGCTGCATGAGGCGGTAAGTGTTTCAAAGAGGTGCGGATCCAGGCGCTGTAACGCCTCCCGAAGAAAGCCGCCTGCTCCGCTTCCGCGAACATAGGTGAACACGTTCTTTAAAGCGTTCACATGCTGCGCCACCACGCGGGCGCGGCTGTGAAAGCCACTACGCAGCGCCGGAATCGATACATCCGCCAACATCTCGTCAGCGTTCATCACCCGCGTCTTCACCTCTTCAAGCTCGTGCTCCTTAATGATCGTAGTGATATCGGCGCTACCAAACCACGCTCGAATCAGCAGATAGAATCGTTGCAGCAGGGGTAGCTCCTGATACGCCTGGCGGTAGGTGCCTTCAGGAGGAAGTGAGAAGAGCTGTTCCGGTACGGTGTATTGCTCGCTTCGTCGCATAGATCGTCACGTACAGTATACCGTTTTCTATCACAAAATTCGGAGAAGATCACTCATCTTTCGAGTTCCCGGCCAATTGGTGACAGATACTTGCAGGCGCCCGGGGGGCGGCCTACACTTAGTGCATATAGACAGCAGACAGGGGGGCGTATGGTAAGTCGTTGGATTCGCACCATGGCGGCAGCCGGGATACTTATCGTGATCGGTGCCGTAGGTATCGGTGCACAGCAGCGGGTAGACCAGGGTTCGATTCAGCCGGGGCAGGCGATCGAAGGTGAACTGCAGACAGGTGAGGAGCACATCTTCACCGTAGAAATACCGGAGCGGGGACGCGTCGTCATCGCCCTTGATCGGATCAATGGTTCGATCGATCCGTACCTGGAACTTCTTTCCATGAACGACGCCGTAATCGAAACCAATGATGATGGGGGATCGGGGTTTAACAGCCAGATTTTGAGAACACTGGACGCCGGGCAGTACCGCATTGTCGCCCGGGAGTTTGGACGGGATGACAGCGGACGCTATCGGCTCTCCGTAAACGCCCAGAACTCAGGGGCCACCGTCTCGGGGATTCCGGTAACCGTGGGCGAGTCACTGAGCGCCTATATCACCAATGGGCAGCCGCAACGCTTTATGCTGGAGCTGGAGGAAGGTCAACGCATACAGATCGATATGGAGCGCGGAGAAAGTCGCAGCATCGATCCCTATCTGGAACTCGCCGATGAGTACGGAATCCCGATCACCTCCAACGACGATGGCGGAGAAGGATTCAACAGTCGGATCACCACGTTCCTGGATGCGGGACGCTACCAGATTACCGCCTCCGACCTGGGAGACAACGACTCCGGCGAGTTTCGCCTCACGGTGATCGGCGAAGGAAGCGATCCTCTCGAGGGAATTCCGATTGAGGTGGGACAGACGCTGGACTCCTACGTCACCAGCGGTGAGGAGCAATACTTCATCCTTGAACTGGATAGTGAAGAAACGGTGCAGATTGATATGCTTCGCGATGATGCGGGAAGCATCGATCCCTACCTGGTGCTGGCAGATCAGTACGGCACGGAAATCGAGTACAATGATGATGGCGGTGACGGGTTCAACAGCCGGATCCGACGTACGCTGGAACCGGGACGGTACGCAGTGATCGCCCGGGATCTGAGCAACAGCCGCAGCGGGCCCTTCCAGATTTCGGTCACCGAAGGCGCGCGGGCGGACCTGATTCCGATTTCCGTGGGGCAGAGCTATGACGGGTACATGAATCCCGGACAATCCTACGCCTACAACCTCACGCTGGACGAGGAGCGCACGGTAACCATCGATTTTCGGCGCACCGGCTCCGCGGATTTCGACCCTTACATGATCCTCAGCGACTCCCGGGGAAACCGGATTACCAGTGACGACGACAGCGGCGGCGACTTGGACAGCCGGATAGAGCGTCGTCTCCAAGCGGGACGCTACATCATCGAAGTCTCGGACGTCTTCGATTCCAACGGAGGAAGCTTCCGGATCTCGGTGGAATAGGGCGGGCGGGGGTAACGGTTGCTACTGCTACCCCTACCCCGCGACTGGGCACGCCTGACACGTCACACGTGACGCGTCATAACTTGGCGCAATCGATGACCTCTCCGTCGGTGATCCGGCGGAGCTGGTCGAAGGTGATCATGAAGTTGTCGTGAGAACTGCCCGCGGTGGCCCAGATCGCATCCCACCGGCGGAGACTTTCATCGATGAGAATCGGTATCCCGGCAGTGCGGTGTCCCACCGGGGAGACGCCGCCGGGCTCGTATCCAAACACTCGCACACACTCGTCGTGTTTGGCAATTTTGATCTTCTTCCGGCCCACCTGGAAGCGCTGGGCCAGTTTTGCATCTGACACGCGTCGATCACCGCTCATGACGACGACAAAGGGACGCCCGTCGGCGAAAAGGCACAGGCTCTTTGCAATCTGGCCCAACTCGCACCCGATCGCGTCGGCTGCGTCCTGACTGGTAAACGTGGTGACACCGAAGTGTTTTACTTGAATCGTCGGATCGAGGCGGTTGAGAACGCGCTGCGCATGGTCAGGTCCATAGGGTGTATCAGTGGGTTCCATTGGCGCGAGTATACCAGAATAATCGCACGCTTCAATCTTGGTAAAATGTTAACACTCCTCCAATGATCGGTTGACACGCCATGACTATCCTGCGGTGTATTAGGAGGTGCAAACATGACAGTTATGCATAAACGGTTGATGGTGTTTTCGATTATCGCTGCTATTCTGACCACCGGCGGATTGGCGGTGATGGCTCAGGCCAACAACAACATGGAGAGCGAGCAACAGAGTCAGCCCGAGGCGGGGTCGATTGATCCTGATTCCGGCGAGTTCGAAAACTTCATTGAGGCGATGGGAGATGTGCAGGCGATTCAGGAGGAGATGAGCGTTCGCGTCGATGAAATTATCTCCGAGGCGTCCATGGACGAAGATCGATTCATGGAGATCCATCAGCAGACCCAGTTCGGATCTGAGTCCGCTGACCTTTCTTCTGCTGAAGAAGAGGAGTACCAAGCGCTGGCAGATGAGATCAATTCGACGCA
>JAWOCO010000019.1:0-4247 GCA_046483765.1 Alkalispirochaeta sp.
CGCAAAAGCATATTCTTTATCGGAGTGAGACGTTCCGTTCCGCCGTGACCAGGTTGAAGTAGCCCTGCGGCGATGCCTCAAATCCCTGTACCGCCTCGTCGACGCCCACGATCTGGTTCAGCCAGACCAACGGAATGTGCACGTAATCGGTGGCCAGCGTCTGGTCCATCACCTCATGGTAGATCTCTCGACGCTCATCGATATCCGTGACACGACGGCCGCGTTCCAAGAGGTCATCCACCTCTGAATTCTCGTACTGAGAGAAGTTCCGGTTTGATGATGAGTGGAAGATGCGGTACGTCCAGCGATCGGGATCCGGAACTGAACCCCAGCCCATCGTGTAGATCGGTACTCCCTCCTCCAGCATCGGCAAGAGGGTGCCAAACTCCGGGCTTTCCACCGATGCGGAAATATCAAACTCCCGCAGTGCCGTGGCAACCGCCTGAGCAACACGCAACCGCAGGGGATCGTCTACGCTATAGATGGTGAAGGAGAAATCATCCTCCAGGACACCGTCGGCGCGAAGCTCGTCAATCAGTTCCGCCGCGCGATCGGGATCGTACTGCAACGCCGCGTCTTCAAGATCGTCCGTCTCGCCACCGAGGGTATTGGGCGGAATCCAGCTATAGGCGCGTGTTCCCGCCTGTCCCCAGATTCCCTCGACCATCGCATCCACGTCAATCATATGGTAGACCGCTTGGCGGAAACGCACATCGGAGAACGGCTCCTCATCATCCACAAAACCGAGGTATCGATTGGAAAGGCCCGGTACGATCTGGACATCTAGATTCGCACGTCCATCGATCCGGTCGATATCCTGCGGCAGGATGTTGGTGGCGATATGGATCCCGCCGGAAAGAAGCTCAGCGGTCATCGTTTCCGCCTGGGGAATCGGTCGGAATACGACACGGTCCAGGGCGGGCTCGGTGAGAAAGTAGTCCGAGTTGCGCTCCAGCACGATCCGGTCGTCGGGAACCAGTTCTACGAAGCGATACGGTCCCGTTCCCACCGGCTCACGATCGAGGGCGTCCATGCCGACCTCTTCGGCGTGATCCTTGGGGATAATTCCCGTAGAGGGATTCCCCATAGCCAAGATTAACGCGGCGTAGGGGCTTTCGAGCTCGAACCGCACGGTGTATTCATCATCAACAATTACCTCGTCGATCTGCTGGAAGAATTCCGCGCTGGGGGAGGCGTTGTCGGGATCGAGGATCTGCTGGTAGGTGTACTGCACATCCTCCGCCGTCAGGGGGTCACCATTGTGGAATACCACATCTTCCCGCAGCGAGAACGTGTAGGTCAGCCCGTCATCGGAGATCTCCCACGATTCGGCCAGGAGTGGCTGCGGATCGCTGGAGTCCTCCTTGAGCGACACCAAGGTGTCATAGATGTTTCCCGCCAGCGCCTCTGAATAGAGATCACTGATCATAATTGCGTTGAGATCGGCGGGTTCCTGGGGAATCCCGATCCGCAGTTCCTGGACTGCCGGTTCTTGTTGTTCGCCAGCGGTATCTCCGGCATCCTCGGCCGGAGCCGCCTCTTGCTGACCACCAGCAAAGAGCGCCGGAATCACCAAAGTGATCACCAGGAGCGCGAGGACGCTCCGTCGGATAGTTGTGCGCATAAATATACCTCCCTTATGCATTTGTCTCGAAAATAGCAGAGATGCGGGCGGTGCGCATACCCGTTGCGGCCCGCTGTTCCTCCTCACCTGAGTCCCGGAGTTCCCAATAGCTGGTGCCGTGAGCCCCCAACGCGTCACCTCCCGCCGCGATGCGAGGATATCTGACTGAAACCCTCGACTTTACTTGTGCTTACACCTATTATGAAGAGATGGAAGCCACTGGGGCGAAACAGATTGACGTGGTACAGATGCTCCAGAGCAAGAACCCGCGCATTGCGGCGGGATTGCCGGCGGTGGTGCTCCGTGGGTTGGAGCGTGTCGCCCACCAGCGGGAGCTGCGCGCGTTTCTGCGGGAGGTTGATAGCTGCGGCGGATGTGAGTTTGTTGAACGCGCCCTGAAGCGGCTGGCAATCACGGTGAAAGTTGAGGGGCGTGAGCATCTGCCACCGTCGCCGCGATTCGTGCTGTGCGCCAATCACCCCACCGGCGGCATCGATGGGCTGGTGCTGATGCAGCTCCTGTGTCGGCGGTATGGCGGTCTGCTCGTGCCGGCAAACGATCTGCTCCTGGGATTGACGGGTCTCTCGGAACTACTGGTTCCCATTAATAAGTACGGCAGCAATCACGACCGGTTTGCGCACCTGGTGGCGGCGTATGAGTCATCTCAGCCGATTCTGGTGTTTCCCGCGGGGCGGACCGCCCGGGTCCGGGGCGGGGCAGTTACCGGCGGACCACGCACCGACGGTCCACGCCCCGGGGGTCCGCACACCGTCGGTCCACTCACCGGGGGTGTGAGGCGAGGCGGCGCGAGGCGCCGGAGCGTCGGAGGCGGCGAGCTGCGCGAGTACCCCTGGAATAAGGCGTTTCTCAAGCTTGCCCGTCGCTCCAACCGGGTTGTTGTGCCGGTGGGGCTCTCCGGCCGCAATTCGGCGCTGTTCTACGCGATCTGGAAGGTGCGCCGAGCTCTGGGCATTCAGCTGAATCTGGAGATGTTTCTCCTGATGGATGAGCTGGTACGCCAGCGCGGAAGCACGCGGAGAATCGTAATCGCCCCGCCGATGGAACCGGGACCGTCCCGGGACGACCACCGCATCGCTCAACAGCTGCGACGCACGGTGGAGCGTCTTACCCGGAACGAGAATTCCCCGGTGAAGGGGCGCCTGACCGGCACAGAGGAGCGGGTAGTATGTCCGTAGATGCAACGGTAATGGTTCCGGTGGCCCCCGCGGTTGATCCGGAAGTGCTGCAGCACGAGCTCTCCCCGGAGAAGTTGCTGTGCTGGTTTCGGGATATCGAGATCTACGTGACCACCGCGGCGGAGGCTCCGGCGGTGATGCAGGAGATCGGCCGCATTCGCGAGCGGGAGTACCGGCTGGTAGGGGCGGGGCGCAATCTTCCCGTTGACCTGGACGGGTACGACACGGGGCCCGTGCCCTACCGCCAACTGGTGGCGTGGGATCCGGTGCACCGGGAGATCATCGCGATGTATCGCTACTTCTTCTGCCGTACCGCCGTGGACCGCGATGATCTGAGTTTACTCCGGACGTCACAGCTGTTTTCCTTCTCTCCGCAGTTTGTGGAACAGACGCTGGGCTCCGCGGTGGAGTTGGGGCGGTCGGTGGTCAACCGGGAGGCGAAACGGGCGATTCTCGGTCTGTTCTCGGTATGGGCCGGCCTCGGAGCGATCGTGGTGGAGTTTCCGGAGATCCGGTTCTTCTTTGGAAACGTCTCGGTCTATCGCTCGTGGCCCGCGGCGGCGATAGATCTCCTGTTGGGCTACCTCTACGAGCACCACCCGGGAGCGGGAGGTGTTGTCGGCAGGGAAGCGGTGGCCTACCGCTCCGCCGGCATCGCGTGGGCGCGGCGAGAGCTGTTTGCCGGTGGTTCCCCATCCGAGGCGTATCGACGGCTGGAAGCGCAGCTCACCCGGTATGGGCTTCAGATTCCCCCGATTTTGGTGTCGTACCTCCGGGCTACCACGGGACTCGCGGTGTATGACACCGTGGAAGATACCGATTTCGGCGGAGCCTATGAGGTGGCCCTCACCGTTTCGACGCGACATCTGACCGAGAAGACCCGCCGGAGAATTATCGACGGCTACCAGCCGGCGAACGGAAGTGTGCTGCAATGACCGGAAGGGTGCTGCAATGACCGGGAGTGTGCTGCAATGAGTGATAGCTTCATCGGTTCCCTGGTAGCGATGCTGATTGGAATCGCCGGGACATCGGTGATTCATCTCTCCAAAGGGTTCATGCGGCATGGCATCGGTGCGCGCTCCCGCGGTATCTACACCGTCGGGGTGCTGATGAATTTCACCAATCCGCTGTGGGTGATTCTGGCCAATCGCTACGCCCCCACCGTCTTCTACACCTCGATGTACGGTCTGGGCCTGGTGCCGTTGGTGATCTTCTCCCGGCTGGTGCTCAAGGAATATCTGCAGCCCCGTCAGTATCGCGGTATCGCCATTATCGTGGTGGGCACGCTCTTAATCGGCCTGGGAAACCTCCTGGGGGGAAAACCGTCACTCTACGGCGTCAATCGAAGCCTGGTCGTGGCGATTGCGGTGACGTGGCTGGTGGGGTCGCCGGTGATGGCGATACTCCTGCGGCACCGGACGGTGCGG